>JBLZXS010000021.1:0-5105 GCA_050285325.1 Acinetobacter sp. | reverse complement strand
ATGATAAATGATATTAATTTAATCTCATATCTTCTAATGATAAAAACCCTTATTTTAAAATATTAAATAACTTTGATTAAAATTAGATTGTTAAAAAATAAAATTAATATATTGCTTAATTAAATAGAGCTACCTTTTAATCCTCTGAAAAAATCATATTTTTAAATAAATCTTGTTTCATCCTTTCTCGATTAAATAGAACATGGTTTTTGCTCAATTTACCAAGATATAGGATTGAATTAAATAAGTATTTAATTACTTGGCATAAAATTGCCAGAAAATCTTTATATTTTCAAGATATATGCGAAAGCGATATCAGTACAAACTACTCATTAAACAAACATGGCAAGATGAAAGTCGAGAATAGTTTTTATACAAAAGATCGTAAGTTCCAACTGTCTATTAGCCAAGCTTTTGTACAGAACTCACCATTTAACCCTAAACTTAAAGTTAGTTTTTTAGACAAAGTGAGTGGTTATTGTTTTGTGTGCAGCATCCTGAGCCAGAAGTAGTACACCAATATCTGGATTATGCTGAAACACTTGAATATGACTTAAGCGATTTGATTAAAATCAAACAGCCTCAAAATAACCTTCCTAACTCGTGATCTACAACATGGAGCCCATATTGCATACTTTTTTTATCACTCAACATTGCATAGAATGATCCTCAACAACTTATCGAGACATTCTAAAGTCCATGCAATTAATTTGGTTTCGACAAGATTTACGCATTCAAGACCACGCTGCTCTTTGGCATGCCACTCAAGCAGGTCCTTGCATTGCTTTTGTAGTCATTTCACCCGAACAATGGGCTTTACATAACGATGCTGCGGTTAAAATTGATTTTTATTTAAGACAACTTCATACACTTAAACAACAGCTAAAAAAATTCAACATTCCATTAGTGATTCGGCATATTCCGTATTGGAAAGATATTGCTGAAGTGGTTTTGCAGCTGACCCAAAAACTCAATATTAATTGTATACATGCAAATATTGAACTTGGTGTAAATGAATTAAAACGAGATGCACAGGTTCAAAATCTTTTAAATAAAAATGATAAATTATTTGAGCTGTATCATGATCGTACTTTATTTCCTGTAGGTACGATTCGTAATAAGAGCCATCAACCTTATCAGGTTTTCAGTGCATTCAAAAAAAATTGCTATGAAAAACTCAGTCTGAGTTTACCGCAGTGTTATCCTCAAATTGAAGTACAAGCTGCTCCTGAACCTGATCCGCTTTGGGATGAATCTGCCTTTGATCTTACCGAATTTTATCCCAAACACCTTTCAGCTGAATTACATACACTTTGGCCTGACAGCGAAGAATATGCCTTAAATTTACTGGATGATTTCATCAACGATAAAGTTGTTCACTATGAGAAAGAGAGAGACTTCCCTCATCTGAATTCAACCAGCCAATTATCGCCCTATTTAAATTTAGGCATTATTTCTATTCGCCAATGTATTCAAGCCTTATTTCGTTCACAGCATGGACATTTCCATATTGAAAACTCAGGGCAGCAAACATGGCTTGATGAATTATTGTGGCGCGAATTTTATCAACATATTCTGTTCGATTTCCCTCAGGTTTCGAAACATTATCCATTTAAGGCGAACACCCAAAAAGTCCAATGGCGTGATGCCCCCGATGACTTAGCCGTTTGGCAGCAAGGGCAAACGGGTATTCCGCTTGTAGATGCAGGAATGCGTCAATTACTGGCAACAGGCTGGATGCATAATCGTGTTCGAATGATCACGGCGATGTTTCTGACCAAGAACTTACTGATAGACTGGCGACTGGGTGAGCAATGGTTTATGCAACATTTAATTGATGGGGATTTGGCAGCAAATAATGGCGGATGGCAATGGTGTGCTTCTACAGGTACGGATTCAGTTCCCTATTTTCGTATATTTAACCCCGTCAGCCAGTCGCAAAAATTTGATCACAATGGTGATTATATTCGTCAATGGATTCCGGAATTGGCTCATCTAGATGCCAAAACGATACATGAACCTTATGCTAAAAATCCTAACTTGAACTTGAATTATCCCAAACCGATTGCAGATTTAAAGCAAACTCGTATTCGGGCACTGGAGGCTTTTAAAAGTATTTCAATGGATTTATCTTAGGGATGATTTAAAACAGGTTTTAAGCCTGTATAGATAAATTAAGCTGTGTCGTTATGACCGTATAGGTATAGATGCTTATTGGCTATTTATTTTAATTTTATCTCATAAAAAATAACCTTCTGAATTAGCATTTATATTTCAGCAGTATATTTTTTGATTTTTTTCAGTGAACTAATTGGCTGAAATAATCTGGCTGGCCAGAAGTTCATTGAGTTTAAATTTTTCCAGACAGCGTCGTCTGAATATCCTCCTAAATCTCTAAATACTCTGGAAGATACTGCATCGCGAGATGATGATTTTTCAGAAAATAAACAAGATCCTTAAGGCTAAATAAAGTTAATGATGGGCTAAAAAATATTAAAAGCGAGAATGAAGCTGTAGAGCAATAGTGAAAATAAAATACGGGCAATAAACTCATTTAGCTTATATTAAAAAATGAGCCTTTATAGGCTCATTTATTTACTTTACTTCTGGCATTTTTCTATGACTTTTGCGGGTCGTATTGACGATCTTTGATAAAAATTCCAGATATTGCACCACATAAGAAATATGCACCGCCCATAATCAGGAAACCTAGACCAATGGAACCTCCACTTGCAGCAGCACCAATAATGGCAGGCGCAAACATCGCCCCAATGCGTCCGGCATTATAAGCTCCCCCCACCGCTGTGCCACGAATAGAGGTTGCAAAACTTTCAGTCATATAGGTCGCATTGATCGCGTACGGAATACCATAAAGGAAACCGAAGAAAATCAGCAGATAGGCAATATTGTCCGGGCTATTGAACAGCACAATTACCGGCAAAAAGATCGCTGTTCCAATTGCACCAAAAGCAAAAACAAAGCGTCTTCCCAGGCGGTCTGCGGCAAAGCCCGCCAAAATTTTACCGAAAATCATCGCGATATAGGTACCAATCATATAACCTGCCATCGATTTAAAATCCATATGTAATTCAGATTCTAAATATGCTGGCATCCAGTTATTTACCCCATAGTAGCCAAACTGTAAAAAGCCGGCGGTGAAGATCCACAGAATAAACATTCTGCGGTTTCGAGGATCGGCAAAAATTTCTTTTGCAGTACTTTTCTTAACAGGTTGTTTTGCCATGGTCTCGGCTGGCGCATATAAACGTTGCAGTCTGGCACGCTGCCAAGACTCCGGTTCTGGCACCAGTTTCTGAATAAAAATTGCCAACACCGATGGAATAATTGCAACAAAAAACAGCATCCGCCAACCGTAGTCTGGAATAATCCAACCCGCAAGTAAGGTCGCCACAATATAACCTACAGTCCAACCCGCCTGTAAGGTTCCCAATACCGTAGTTCGGTATTCAGTTGGCACATATTCCGCCATCAGTGTATTTGCTGCAATATAAAGTGAACCAATACCAAAAGCAGACAAGAAACGTAGTACAGCGAACTGTTCAAAATTTTGAGTAAAGCCCAGTGCAGCGGTTAAAACTGAAAAAATAAGAATGGAAATGACTACAGTACGAACACGTCCTAATCGATCACAGGCCCAGCCACCAATAAAACCACCGATTGCCATACCGCCAAGAGTAACACTGCCAAGCGTGCCGGCTTGTAAATTGGTTAAGCCAAATTCAGCTTTTAGACTGTTCAAACTAAACGACAGCAACAGCATATCTGCGCCATCCACCAGCAATGCCAAGAAAGCAAAGACAAAAGCAATTTGCTGTGTCCTTTTGGTGGTGGGTTTGATCTTTTCTAACTCTTTAATTAAATCCGTCATGGGTTAAATATCCTTGTTCTTCCCTATCCTTTGGTTATTGTTACCTTTCAAATTACTCATACGCTTGTTTAAATAATTTATTTTTACAGTTGTATATTTCGGATCATTCATCGATATCGTCCTAGATTTTCTGGTGATCCTATTCGTTCATATCTTGTTTTAAATAATGACTCTAAAGTAGAAACAGAGTAATTAGTATGCAGTGTCTTTTCAACATAATTCAATATTAAATTTTGTTATACGAAATTAATTATCATAATGTTGATTGTTTGGTCGTTTTAATATAGCTTTTACATGATTAATGAAAATTAAATAACATTGAATAAGATAAAACAGGGAGCGTAACAATGGGTGCTTTAACAGGCTTTCGCGTATTGGACTTAAGCCGTATTTTAGCCGGTCCTTGGTGCAGCCAGATTCTTGCCGATTTAGGTGCAGAGGTCATTAAAATTGAAAAACCTGAGCATGGCGATGACACGCGTATCTGGGGGCCACCATGGTTAAAAAATGACAAGCAACAAGATACCCATGAGTCGGCTTATTATCTCTCTGCCAATCGTGGCAAGCATTCTGTTGCAGTGGATTTATCCACGCCTGAAGGTCAAAGTATTATTAAAAAAATTGCCGCACAAAGTGATGTGGTGATTGAAAACTATAAAGCCGGTTCCTTAAAAAAATACGGGCTGGATTATGAAAGCCTGAGTCGCTTAAATCCACGTTTGGTGTATTGCTCCATTACAGGCTTTGGCCAACATGGACCACGCGCCCACGAACCGGGTTATGATTTCATTGTTCAAGGTATGGGCGGCATGATGAGCGTCACGGGGGAACGTGATGATCTGCCGGGTGGCGGCCCGCAAAAAGCCGGTTTGGCCTTTGCAGACCTGACCACCGGCTTATATTCTGCCATTGCCATCCAGGCGGCATTATTATCTCGGGAAAAAACCGGTGAAGGCCAGCATATTGATATGGCGCTACTGGATACCCAGGTGGCCTCTTTATCTGTATTGGCCATGAATTATCTGACTTCAGGTAAAGTTCCGGGACGCTTTGGTAATGCACATGCCAATATTGTGCCCTATCAAGTGTTTAAGGCGCAGGAAGGTGAATTTATTATTGCCTGTGGCAATGATGTGCAGTTTAAGGCCTTATGCCAAGCGATTGGCTTGACTGATGTACCAGAAGATCCGCGATTTAACAAAAATTCAGGACGGGT
>JBLZXS010000020.1:0-5326 GCA_050285325.1 Acinetobacter sp. | reverse complement strand
TGATATATTGATAAAGATAATAAATTTTAGCTAGGTGAAAATGGAATGCAATCACTAAGCCAACAAGATATTGAATTAAATCACTATTCTAGTAAAGCTGATTTTGCGCAAAACTTGATGTCAACTATCTGTGGTGAACATCGTCTGGATACAAGTTGCCGGGATACTTTGGATTTTCATTATGATGGCATGCGCTTACCTCATAAAAGAATGACGATTGGTACCATTTCTTATGGCGCCAATGTTGCAATTAATACCTCTAATCTTAAAGCTTATAGTATCAGCCTGCCTGTGTGCGGCAAACAAATTTTAAATATGCGTGGGGAACGTTATTTATCAGATGAAAAAAATGGCTTGATCGTCTCCAATGCAGATTTACAGGATCTGACGATCGATAAAGATTGCAAAAAGCTTCAGGTGGTCGTTCCAGAACAAAGTCTACAAGCTGTTTTAGCAGATTTGCTTCATCAACCAGTGGAAAAATCGGTTGTTTTTAACCCAAAAATGCATTTTGACTCAGAACATTTAATTAATGCCTGGTGGAAGAATATTCAGAATTTTTTACAGTGTAAATCACAATATACCGGTTTTTATGGATTACCCTTACTGGCTGAAGATTATGAAAATTTTATAATTAAAGCTTTACTGTTGTCTCAAGAAAATAATTACTCGGAACAACTTAAACAATTATCTACTCAATCCCAGCCTGCTTATATCCAAAGAGTACATAAATTTATTGTTTCACATGCTCATGAAGAAATTTGTGCTGACAATTTACAAAATTTGGCAGGCGTTTCAAAATCAAAATTGTATGAAGAATTTCAATATTATTATGGGACTAGTCCCATGGCATATTTAAAAAAATATCGGTTACAACAAATTTATAAAGTGTTGAGTACATCCGGTCTTAATCGAAAAGTATCAATTTCACAATTGGCTTTTAAATGGGGATTTAATCATTTAAGTCGTTTTTCTCAAGAATATCGTGAGGAGTTTGGAGAAAAGCCGAGTGAAACTAAGAATAAATTTATCGATATTAATTAATATCTTAAAAATCAGAAAATAAATAAAGAACCTAATTTAAATCATTTAAATTAGGTTCTTCAATTTCAGATTAGTCTAAGCCAGTTCTTCAATTTCAGACTGATTTTGTAGTTTGGATTTTTCACTGAGCACTTTTAAACTTAGCGCAATAAATGAAATAAAGGTAGGGATCGCAAGAATATAGAATAAACCACTTAAACTTAGGTCAAATGTGAAAATTAGGGATCCAAAGAAAGCCCCTAAAATTGCGCCAATTCGCCCAATCCCATGCATCCATGAGACGCCTACCGCTCGACAGGTCGAAGGATAGGAAATAGCGGCTAAAGGCAATAAGGAAGATTGGGCACCTGCCAGCAAGGCACCAATTAAGAAGATGGTGATTCCAAAAAACAACAGATCCGAGCTTAGAAAGCCCGCTACAATAAATAAGCCAAAAGCAATCAGATAAGAATAGCGAATCACTTTGGTTGGGTTGGTTTTATCCATATACCAGCCCATAATTGTGGCACCGATTACGCCACCAAAAGGGAATATAGCTGCAATTAAGCTAAATTGCTGAGTGGTGAAACCTGCGGTCTTTAAAATGGTTGGCATCCAGCTGGTTAAAAGGTAAAAAACCAGTAAGCTCATAAAGCAGCAAAGCCACAACATACTCGAGCTGACTAAATATTTACCCAGCACTTGTTTAACCGGGCTTTGGGTAGATTCAACCTCAGTTTGAGCAAGCTTGAGGGTGACTGCTTCGGTAAAAGGTTTACCTTGAATGGTTTCTAAAATACGCTGTGCTTTTAAAGATTGATTATTTTTAATTAAATATTGGGTAGATTCGGGTAATTTAAGAACCAGTATGATGACCAGAATAAGTGGAATAATGCCCCCAATAATAATTACTTTAGCCCAACCCAGATTTTCCAATAGATAAGCAGACAACAGCCCGCCACATGAAATCCCGAGCATAAAGCCACAACCTGCTAGTCCGGTTAAAAATGCTTTACGTTTCGCAGGCATATACTCTGAAACAATGGTACTGATATTCGGCATGGCAGCCCCTAAGCCAATACCGGTAATGAATCGATAAATCATCAATTCTTGTGTAGAAGTGGCAAAGCCACAAAGTACGGTAAATGTAGCGAAAAGCAGGGTAGTGAATGTAATGACTTTTTTGCGCCCAAATTTATCGGCAAGTGGGCCAGACAGAATTGCGCCAATCGACATACCCACTAAAGCTGCACTGAGTACGGGTGCAAGTTGAGGTTTGCTTATACCCCAATCATCCAGTAACGCAGGCGCAATAAAACCGATAATACCGGTATCTAATCCATCACAAAAAAATACTAAAAAACCAAGTGCAAATACCAGCCACTGTAAGGGTGATAGTTTTTCGCGGTCTATCACCGTATTAATCTCAATTGTTTTCATCTTTAATCCTTTAAAAATTTTAGAATTTTTTACTGTAATTTACGAAAAAGCGATTTTCAGTAAAATCAGTACCGTACTTAACGTTGTAGTCGATTAACAGGTATTGCAAAGCCAGCCCTTTAAGATAGGGCTGTTGAAATGCATAGGTGCCAATGAAATTGGCTTCGCTTTCTTTATTTTCGCGACCATCAGCGGCCTTAAAATTATCCCCATACACATATTTAACCGTTGTATTTAGCCCCGGAATATAATCTTTAAAATCATAACTGTAGATGAAGTGATAAGACTTCTCATCTTGTTTAAAGAAACCTGTCGCATTCCAGTTAATAAAATAAGGTTCTGGCAAAAAACCATCAGGTAAAGGATAGGCAGATTCACCAATAATCTGCTGATACCCCATACCGATACTGTGATTGCTGATTTTTACAGTTTCAAGCAAACCAATATTTTGCGCATCAATATTTAATTGGTCGTTGTCCTCTTGCGCATTAAAGTATTTTAGTCTTGAATTTAAAGAGAAATCATCGGCTTTCCAGTTATGTTCAATTGCTAAGTAATGTTTGTTATAAAGATTGTCCAAATTACCAAAATAATATTCCGTTTTTAAAGTGGGTAAAATTTGATAGCGCAAATCAATATAATTTAGACCATCAGAATAGGTAGTTACTCCTCTGGCCGTATAAGAGAACTTACGGAAATCTTCTTCATTTCTCGGCGACAATTTAGTGACATGTCCGAGCTCAAGTTGCAATTGATCACTGAGTTGCGAACGTAAATTCCCCCCCCAATAAGAGGTTAGCAATTGGCGGCTGCCATCGACTGTAGTCAAAGGAAGATCTAGCCAAAGTTCCCCTAAGCTCAGCAAAGTATTTTGGTAGCCTAATTTAAGCGTGGCACCATATTTTAAATAGTCGGCGGCTTGAGATTGAGTTGCCGAATCAAAAGGCAGAATAGCGTCGGGCACATGTTTATCCGAACTGAGACGAACTGCATATTGGGTTGAAGCATTGGCCCCTATTGTAATTGGACTTCCTGCAATGCTAAGCGGAGTGTCTTTCATTTTAGAGGTATAAAACAGTGATGCTGCCTGAGACCAACTGCCGATATCTTTTACCACCGGAGAGTCAAAATCTCGTTCAATATAGGCATTTTTGAGCGTGAATTTCCATTCTTGCTCTTCTGCATGAACCTGACCAGATAAGTTTATTCCGCTTAAGATACTCAATAATATAAATGATTTTTTTGGTTTTATTGCTGACCCTGTCCGATATGTCATCTCATGCCTTCCTTTGAAAAATTACTTATTTTCTGTTTGTCATTCATTAACTTTAAAAACTATTTCATTATTTTGATTGAACTCTTTTTAGCCGTTATAAACTATCCAAAAATTCCTAAAAATCATCCATTTTTTCCAAATAGGATGAATAGCCGTTTGATTTAAGCGACTGCAATCGGGATTTAAATTTGGATGATTTTTTAGAGATTTTGTTCGGGATTTTTGAGGAAGAAAAGTCAAGTGAGAATAGGGTCTGCTCTCATTAATAAATCAATTTGTTTAAATGAAAATATGGCTGGGAAGAGCCTGGATTTGTCAATGATCGAAAAAAAGAGTATAGAAATACTCATTTTTTGACCATCCCTTAGATTAATAATGATGAGGGGGAGAGGAAATTAAAATTAAGTTTTTTAAATGAAAATACCCTTGAACCCAAATAAATCAGTAGTTTATCAGTGGTTCAAGAGTAGTTTTAGCAAAAGAAGGTTATGCACATAAGCGACGACGTTCAACTTCTGCTGAAGGTGCCGCCACACTGTCTTTGACCAGTACAATATTAAATGTAATGTGTTTAAACGGTTTATTTAAACCATAACGTTCAATTTCACTTGGATCAGTAACGTCTGCTGCTGTTGCAACTAAACCATCACGTGTTGCGAAAGCAAAGTCATCCCATAAATATTGATCACCTTCAATATTAAACTGGGTGGTGAGTTTACGGAATCCAGGCGCAGATGCAAAATAATGAACGTGGGAAGGACGATTACCATGACGACCTAACTTGTTCAGCAAGGCTTGAGTAGTACCCTCCGGAGGACAACCATAACCGACCGGCATCGTGGTTAAAGCTACATATTTCGCTTTCTCATCAGCAAAAATCGTACGGCGCAAATTGAATTCGGATTGAGCTTTATCGAAGAATGAATAATTTCCTAAACTGTTTGCATGCCATATTTCGACCTTGGCATTTTCAATCAGATTGCCTTCTGTATCGGTTACTGTACCTTCAATGATGAGGGTATCAATTTGGTGAGATTCAGAACCGTCATCCATCCGGGCAAAACCTACAGACTCTGGTGCACCTGCTACATACAGAGGGCCTTCAATGGTACGTGGGGTTCCTCCGCTAATGCCTGCTTTAAGATCAGTTTCATCGGCACGCAAATCCAGAAAATGTTCTAGCCCCAATCCTGCCGCGAGTAAACCCAGTTCATTGGCTTGACCTGCATCCGTAAAATACTCTAGTCCTTTCCACACTTCAGAAGGCTGAATATCGAGTTCATCAATGGCTTGAAATAAATCAGTGACTAAACGTACAACAATTTCTTGTACTCGTGAATCTACCGGTCCGGTTGCTGTGTCTACATTCATTTGTTTGACTAGGGCACTTATTTGTTCGCGGTTCATACTAGGTTCCTTAAGTATATTGTTTTAGAGTTATTTAAAACTGCGGATTTCATGCTGAATAGTTTCAGTACTACAAAATTCAAGCCTTGAATAACAAGGCTTGTTGTTAAAGGCGACTGGTATTGCTTTGCAAGAATTTTTCACTGTAAATACGATAATTTTGCAAGGCCTGATCACCTA
>JBLZXS010000019.1:0-8967 GCA_050285325.1 Acinetobacter sp. | reverse complement strand
AGATTCGAACTCACGGAGGACTCGCACCCTCGTCGGTTTTCAAGACCGGTGCATTAAACCGCTCTGCCACGCTTCCAATGGCGGCTATGATATAAATAAAATCCCATCTTGGCAAACACTTTTATAGTTTTTCATGACTGACTGACTAAAATAAAATCAAAATAGATTAATTTTCTGAATTTTCAGGCTTTTCATAATGAATTTGATTGATATACCACTGTTTCTTACCCAAGGGTGTCAGCACCTCAACTTCATCATCGACTTGTTTTCCCAGTAAAGCGCGTGCCATAGGTGAATCAATCGAAATATGCTGCGGATGATGATCATAAATTTCATCTACCCCCACAATACGTAAAGTTTTTTGTTCGCCTTCTTCATTCTCAATTTCCACCCATGCGCCAAAATATACTTTTCCTTCCTGTTCAGGAGAAAAATCAATAATGCGCAGCTCTTCTAAGCGCTTGCCCAAGTAACGAACACGACGGTCAATCTTACGTAAAATTTGCTTGTTGTATTGGTAGTCGGCATTTTCCGAACGGTCGCCCAGACTCGCCGCCCAGTTCACTTTTTTAGTAATTTCTGGCCGTTCTTCATGCCACAAGTGTTGTAATTCTGCGACTAATTTGTCGTGCCCAGAACGTGTAATTAAGTTAGATTTCATAGTATTTTTTGATATTTTGCTTACATTTTGCTTACAAGAATGCGCTATTTTATCCGCTATTTACACATAACTAAAGTTTATAAAATTAATTCTTCAATTAAATTAATTCTTTATGTTACATATTTCTAAAAAGTTTAGTACAAAATTTGACAAGTCTATTTTTCACGCTTATTATTCGCGCATGTTTTTAAATCGTTCACTTTTTAATCTATGTAGAAATTCTACATTATTCTCCTTTTAATCTAATGTCATTTTGAATGACGTCATGACTGCCCAACCCTTATTGAATTTATCAAACTTGAAAAAGCTTGAGGCATGTGCGCCTTTGCTTTTTAGGGCATAAATACTTGTAGCGGAGACAACATGCACAGTAGTTCAACTTCTGGGGTGAGGCTTTGCCTTAACTCTTTAAAATCTTCTTTCTCCTTAAAAATTCTTGCGTTTAGTACACTGTTAATTCCGTTTCATAGTCTTAATGCAAGTAAATCGTACCAATACGACACTGTAGTCAACGGCAAACAACTCACTGTTGTTTCAGTTGAAAATTCAACTACAGTATTTAAAGATGGCGCGCATCTACATGGTTTTGGTTACGACCTGGCGCGTAATTATGCCAACAGCTTAAACGTCAAACTGGTGTTTAAAACTGTGCCTGATAATGCAACTGCACTGAAATGGGTCTCTCAAGGTAAAGCAAACTTTGCCATGACCACAGCAGATGTCGGTTTAATCGAGCAAAAGCGTTTAACTTCTTTTTCAGCAACCTGCGGTGATTTGGGCAGTTTGCAACAAAATGGTTTAAACACAAAACTCAACTGGGTGTTTAAACATGCGGATGATCCACTGACACAAACTGCAAGTGGTTTTGTCTGTAAAGGGAAACAGTCCGGTTCGATTCGCCAACTTGCATCATTCTATAACCAGAATGCTGTAAAAGAAGAATCTTGGGATAGCATTCAGCGTGACTTGAAACAGCGCATGCCCATTTACAAAGCCAGCTTTAAAAATACAGCGGCAAAGTACGATTTAGATTGGCATCTATTGGCAGCCATTGGTTATCAGGAATCCTATTTAAAACCTGATTCTGTTTCACCTACCGGTGTGCGTGGTTTAATGATGCTGACCAACAGTACCGCAAAAGCGATGGGTGTCAGTAACCGAACTGACCCAATGCAAAGTATTGAAGGTGGAGCTAAATATTACGACCAGATGTTAAGTCGCTATGAAGATGTTCCCTTTCCTGATCGTAACTGGTATGCGCTCGTGGCTTATAATATGGGACCTGGTGCAGTCAATCAGATTCAGAAACGCATTCAGGCACAAGGTAAAAATCCAAATAACTGGGTAAATTTATATAGTTATTTAGATCGCAATAAAGCCAGCAATGGTCGTTATCGTCAAGCGGTACAGTATGTGACCCGTATTCGCTCTTATTTAGAACATATTAAAACTACACAGTTAGTGAACATTTAATCTCTTCTAAATATAAAAAAGCTTACCTCAGGGTAAGCTTTTTTTATGCTTAAAATGAATTAAGCAAATTACTTAAGTAGTTTGCTCAAGTACTTTCTTAAATAAATCTTTTTGTTCTTGGCTTGGCTTGGCAGTCTGTAAAGCCATCAATTGCGACATATCACCTTGAACTTTAATTTTACCGGTCATGAATGCTTGCATTGCAGCCGCCATATCGAATTCAAGGAACACTTTACGAAGTGTTTCGCCATCCATATTCAAAGTGGTTTTAGCATTTGAAGATAGACCTTTTTTGATTGCACCGCCATCCAAAGACAATTCGGTATTGCCTTCTGAATCTGTAACCACCAAGTTGATTGCTAAATTTGCAAGTGCAGGTGGCAAGTTTAAATCACCAGCTTGAGCAGTTAAGGTTTCTACATTTGAAAACCAATCATCAGTTAAAAAGGTAGGCATGATCTTTCCTCAATTTATTTGTTCATTTGTGTCGCCTATCCAGACAACATCTTTGTCAAGCTATTGTGCTTGATGCCTGTTATAGCATGTAAAATTATTTTCTGCTTAAAGTTTTTTGCACGAGACGTTCAATTTTTATATTTTTAATACATTATTTAACTAAATCAAATATATAAAATAGACACCAATTCGAAAACTGGTGTCTAGCATAAAGATTATTCGGCAGCGAAGCCTAAATTGACCATATTGATGCGTTTGCTCTGTGATTCATCATCAGTTGAACAGCTACCGGTAAACTCAAGTTCACGTTGTTCATCTAAAGCTTCAAAGTCAAACAATTCACGATCGGCCAGTTGTGACGGTGATACGTTTTGCATGGCGCCAAAAATACTATGCAAACGCTTCGGATATTGGGCATCCCATTCACGCAACATATTATTAATCATGGCACGCTGTAAATTTTCCTGTGAACCACACAAGTTACACGGAATAATCGGGAACTGACGCATTTCTGCATATTTAATAATATCTTTTTCTTCCACATACGCCAGTGGACGAATCAGGATATTCTTTTTGTCAGATGACAACAGTTTTGGTGGCATTGCCTTCAAGCTGCCGCCATGAAACAGGTTCAAGAAGAAAGTCGCCATAATGTCATCACGGTGATGACCTAAAGCCACTTTGGTCGCGCCAATTTCTTGTGCAAACCCATAGAGTGAACCACGACGTAAACGCGAGCACACCGCACAATACGTTTTACCTTCCGGCGTTAATTTTTTGGTAATGCTATAGGTGTCTTTTTCCAAAATGTAATATGGAATATTATTTTCTTCTAAATAACGTGGTAAGACATCTTCAGGAAAACCTGGCTGCTTTTGGTCTAGGTTCACCGCAACAACATCAAAGTTAATTGGTGCAATCCGTTTGAACTGCAACATAATGTCCAGCAAGGTATAACTGTCTTTACCACCAGAAATACATACCATCACCTTGTCACCTTCTTCGATCATTTTAAAATCACGAATGGCATGACCGACTTGGCGGCGAAGCTTTTTCAACAAACGGTAATATGCCGAACTTGTTGGCAGTTCTGGTTTGAAATTAAATCCTTGTTCGGACTCAACTGGCGAGTACATAGACGAGATTTACCCATAAATAAAAATACCGCGCAATTTTATCCGATTCAGAGTTAACAAGCACCAAAAGAATGTAATTTCTGAAAATTGATCTTTACTGTCAATTTCACGTAATCAAGCATCTGATATTTTAGACGTTAGAGTTCAAATTTTAGGCACAATGCTTACCAATTGTACTTTTCCACAGTTGTCCACAAAAGCTGTGGATAACTTTGTGGATTTTAAAACACTTGACAAGGTGTCTGTCCTATTATTTAAGGCTTCTATTTAAATTGATCATTTTTTGATCAATTTAAATATTAATTAAAATCAATGATTTAATAGTGTCAAGTTATCCTGATTAAAAAAAAATTAAAATATTTTTTGATTACTATCTCTGCAATTAGCTCTTGCTTTTTACAAACTCTACGAGAAATAAGTTACAGAATGCTTTCTATTCTGTTTTTTTTTGTTAAACTCCTGTTGAACTGTTTGGAGCAGATTTTTTTCTAAATAAAAAAATGAAAAATAACATTGTAAGCATGGGTATCTATTTGTTGGGGTGTGTAACAGTAAATTTTGTTGCATCGAACAGTTATGCCGGTCAAACCATTTATCAATTAAAAGAGTCAAATGGAACCACTTTGCTCACCAATAAACAAAGTCGCTATAGTCATTTAAAAGTAGAAAAAAAGACGTATTACCCTGACAGCAATATACATAGTTATAGTAATTGGGGAAGTTCAGAAGCTTCGGTTTTGCCCAGCTACAGTCGAAATAAAAATGCATTTGACTCTATTATTAAACAGGCAGCTTCACAACATGGCATCTCTGAAGGCTTAATTAAAGCTGTCATGCATACTGAATCTGGCTTTAATGTGAATGCCCGTTCTCCAGTCGGTGCACAAGGGTTGATGCAATTGATGCCTGCAACGGCACGCCGCTTTAATGTTTCCAATGCCTATGACCCCCAGCAGAATATTATGGCTGGAGCAAAATATTTGTCTTGGCTGATGAAACGTTTTAACGGTAACACCTCGCTGGTTTTAGCCGGCTATAATGCCGGTGAAGGCAATGTAGCCAAATATGGCGGTATTCCCCCATTTAAAGAAACCCAGGATTATGTAAAACGGGTCAGCAGCCGTTATAGCAACTTATACTCCAACGGTATTGCGGGCAGTAGCAGTTCAAGTAGTGATTCTTATCCTAATAATGCAAAAATTATTGCGCAATCTAGCTCCGATGAGTCTTCTTCCAGCTCGACACCGCATTATAGTGCGCAACGCCAAATTATTATGGCCTCTGATGGGAGTTTTACTGACGCCCCTTCTGGCTCATATGCCACGGCACATGCAACTGCCTCAGCAAAAATCTCAATTACCGACTAATAAAGTCATTTTTTGAAATCGGCATCATCCAACAGAATTACTTATTTTTTTTCTTGAATTTTTAACACTTACACCTCATATTTACTAAGACGATTTTTGATTCATAAATCAGATTATTTTTTTATTATAAGAGGATTCTCTCAATGATGCGGATTGGTTTGTTCTTGCTTACCAACCTCGCGGTACTGGTTGTAGCTGGCATTATTTTGTCACTCTTCGGTGTCGGTAGTTACCATGGCGCGGGTGGCTTAAATCTAGGCAACCTATTGGTCATCTGTTTTGTCTTTGGTATGGTTGGTTCTCTCATTTCCCTCTTCATGTCAAAATGGATGGCGAAAAAAACCACTGGTACAGAGTTAATTGACCCGAATGCGCCTCGTAACCAAGCAGAAGCATGGTTATTACAAGAAGTTGCACAATTGTCGCAACGCGCTGGTATTAACATGCCAGAAGTGGGTATTTTCCCTTCTTATCAGTCCAATGCTTTTGCAACAGGTTGGAACAAAAACGACGCTTTAGTAGCCGTTTCAACGGGTTTACTCGAACGAATGAACAAAGACGAACTTCGTGCGGTACTTGCGCATGAAATTGGTCACGTTGCCAATGGCGATATGGTGACGCTTGCCTTGATTCAAGGTGTGGTCAATGCCTTCGTCATGTTCTTTGCACGTGTCGTTGGTGACTTTATTGACCGTAATGTATTTGGTCGTGAAGACGGCGAAGCACCGGGTCTGGCTTACTTCGGTATTACCATCGTACTGGATATTGTGTTTGGTATTTTGGCGTCTTCTATCGTGATGTGGTTCTCACGTCAGCGCGAATATCGTGCCGATGAAGCGGGCGCACGTTTAGCCGGGAAACAAGCCATGATTTCTGCCTTATTACGTTTACAGGCAGAATCAGAACTACCGGATCAAATGCCTAAAGAAATGAAAGCGTTTGCTATCGCGGAAGGTAAAGAACAAGGTTTCAGCTTGGCGGCTTTGTTCCAAACCCACCCAACCATTGAGCAACGTGTAGCAGCATTACATCAGCTTAACTGCCCATAATATGTTTTGATTAAAAATACGCGTTAATTAAATTGAATATCAAAAAGCCTCCACATGGAGGCTTTTTTAATGCTGCTGAATACAGCGTAACAGGCTGCCGTTGATATCAATCACACAGAACATAGCTATTTCAGCCAAATGTTCTATTGCAGTGATTCGTGCTGGTGCAAATGCAGACCAATTTAAACCCTGCCAAGCGTGATAAAGTGCTGCTAAATCCTGAACCCGAATACACGCACTATGCCAGGAAGTTTCAGGCTCTAGCTCGGGATGATGAAAAAACTCTAAACTCAAACGGTCCCTATTTAGAATCAGCCATTCTTTTGATTGATGCAAACATTGAAAACCGAGCATGCGATAAAAATCATAGGTATCTTCAACATTGATTGCAGGTAAGTTTGCAGCAATATAATCCATAGATCTTCTCCACTAAAAAATCAAAAAGCATTCATAGCCTGAAACCATTGCCATAACCAGCTCAAACCGAACCACATCGCAATCAGCATAAGGACTAGAACAATAAGTCCTAACACATCGGGTATATGCAACCACAGCCAAGCCACCACCGGATTACGCCAAAAGGCGGAGGTGTGCTGTTTACGCTCTAAACTTTCATGCAGAAAGGGATGAACTACATGTGAATCACTGCGAATCTGATATTCTTCTCGAATATGCTCATGCACAATCGCTAAAGCTTTTCGGCTTGGACGTATAAAGATGTCAAACACGGTTCCAACCACCGGAATGAATCCGACCACAGCATCCATCATGGCCAGTTTCATCACGGGATTCAGCTTGCTTTGTGGTACACCAATCTGCTTGGCTTTATAAATGGCATAACAGGTCAATACAAACCCCGCCACATCACCCGCAACAGGAATGGTACTTAAAGCGGCATCTGCACCGACCCCTTGTTTGGTAAACGGTATGCGTACAACCGAATCCATCATATTGGCAAACTTGGCTAAATCCCGTTCTAAACGCACCACTTCTTGCTGGCTGAGTTTTTTTTGTTGTTGCTCTGGCATACACTCAATTCCAAGGAAAGCATATTTTAAGTCACTGAGATTACACTATATCTGTTGAAGCTGATTTGTATAGATAAAATAGGTTTCTTCATAATTGTTAACGCCGTCTTTATTTTTCTTCCTGAGCTGAATTGAAATGTATTCCCAGTCTGCGTAAGAGAACAAAGAAAGACTAATGAAAGAAGTCTAATCAAGTTGCTGCAAAATAGCCACGCGCTGTTTGACTTAAGCACTAATACATAGCTGGGAAAGATCACACCCTTCCTATTCATGAACAAGTACCAGTAGAATAAAAACATCCTAGCTGTATCAAGAATCCATCCCAAGCTAAAATTTTATCTTAAGGCTGCTGTTCAGCCTTGCCTTTAAATAAAGTTCGGATCAACACATACATGAAAGGAATAAAAATCAGCACCAGGAAGGTCGCAAAAATCACCCCACCTAGCACACTCACCCCAATTTCTTGGCGACTGGCCGCTCCTGCACCCGCAGCAAAAACCAGGGGAATTACACCTGCACCAAAGGCAAGTGAAGTCATCAGAATGGGGCGTAAACGCAGACTTGCCCCTTCCAAAGCTGCTTCAATGACACTGCGTCCCTGATCCTGCGCCAGTGATGCAAATTCCACAATTAAAATGGCATTTTTACAGGACAAGCCAATTGTAGTAAGTAATGCAATTTGGAAATAAATATCATTGGGGAAACCCACAAAATAGCTAAACAGGATATTTCCGCCAATCCCCAAAGGAATGGCACTCATCACCGCGCTGGGAATAGACCAGCTTTCATAAAGTGCAGCCAAGCATAGGAAAATAAAACCAATCGATACCAGATACAGTAACATCGCCTGATTACTGGATTGTTTTTCTTCATAGGATAAACCGCTCCATGCCACATCAATCCCCGGTTGCTGTCCAACCAGATTGGCAACATCTTGCATGGCCACACCGGAACTGACATCTTTAACGGCGTCAGCTTCCATTTGCAGTGCGGTATAACCCATATAACGATTCACTACTTCAGGACCGCCACTCCAGGTCACATGGGCAAAATTGCTAAACGACACCATTTGATTCAAATCATTGCGCACATACCAATATTGCAAATCTTCGGGCTTCGAACGGAATTCGGCATCACCCTGCATGACCACGCGTTTAATCCGGCCACGGTCTATAAAATCATTGATATAACTGCCGCCCCATGCGCTAGACAAAGTACTGTTTATTGCAGATTGGGATAAGCCATTGGCCATAGCCAGTTTCTGATCCACATTGACTTTCAGTTCGGCCTTATCCGGATTGGAACGCTTATCCAGATTTTCAAAAGTGGAATACTGTTTTGCCTGTTCCTGCAATTGCTTGAATTGGGCATCCAGGTATTGACGTCCCTGACCATCCACATCGCGAATCCAGAAATCCAGTCCATCGGTTTGACCTAAACCGCTGACCGAAGATGGCATGCTGACATTAATTTGAGCATTGGGATTTTTTTTGAAATGTTTTAAAGCACGTTCACGAATTGCTTGTGCCGAATTTTCATCACCAGAACGTTCATCCCAATGTTTTAATGCAATAAATCCCTGACCCAGATTTTGTCCTGTACCTGAAAAATTACGCCCATAGCGAATCATCACCAAATTGACGTTGTCTTTTTCATGTTCCAGAAAATACTGTCGAATCTGTTCGCCAATCTCACGACTTTTCGACATCGGTGCACCATCAACCAATTTAAACTGGACGCTTAAAATCCCCTGATCTTCACTGGGAATAAAACTGGTCGGCAAGGCGCGATAGAACA
>JBLZXS010000018.1:0-5975 GCA_050285325.1 Acinetobacter sp. | reverse complement strand
TCAAGTTCTTTTTTCAATGCTTTGGCAAAAGATTCTTCTTGCTTGTTCTCTTGCTCTAAACGGGCATTTTTCTGCTCTAACCAAGAAGAGTAGTTACCTTGGTATGGAATACCCATACCGCGGTCAAGCTCTAGAATCCATTCCGCAACGTTATCCAAGAAATAACGGTCATGCGTAATCGCGACAATGGTACCGGCAAAGTCTTTCAAGAAACGTTCTAACCAAGATACAGATTCTGCATCCAAATGGTTCGTCGGTTCATCAAGAAGCAACATATCCGGTTTAGAAAGCAATAGACGACACAATGCAACACGGCGACGTTCACCACCTGAAAGCAAGTTTACGTCTGCATCCCAAGCTGGAAGATTCAGTGCTGCTGCCGCCTGATCCATTTGGTTAGTCAGGTTATGCGCATCCCAAGAATGGATAATCGCTTCCAACTTCTCTTGTTCTTTTGCAAGTGCATCGAAATCAGCATCTTCAGCTGCATATTCAGCAAATACTTCATCCAAACGTGCCAAAGCATCCAATGGTTCACGTAAACCATCTTCAACGTTACCACGAACGTCTTTATTTGGATCTAATGGTGGTTCCTGCTCAAGATAACCGATTTTAATACCCGGTTGAGCACGCGCTTCACCTGAGAAATCTTTATCTACGCCCGCCATAATACGAAGCAAGGTAGATTTACCTGCACCGTTTAAACCAAGTACACCAATTTTTGCACCTGGGAAAAATGATAAAGAGATGTCTTTCAGAATTTCGCGCTTAGGCGGAACCATCTTCGACACACGGTTCATCGTGTAAATATATTGGGCCACGTAGGACTCCTCTATAGAAAAAACAACATTCACATAACAATAATATGATGTGAACAAATAATAGCGGGCATTATACGATGAAAGTGCCGAAAAAATAAGGCATGCCTTCCAACTTCAATAGAATGTTACAACTCAGGTCATGTTTATTTTTTAAACATATTTATTTAGGCTTAAACTTGTTCAGCCTGGATTAAAAAATCATCATTGATATAAATATTTAAGATAACAATTTCATTTAAATAGCACTTTAACTCATATATAGAAGTGCTAAAATCGATCAAATTTAACTCACGAAGATGATGTAAACATGACCTATAAAGATGAAACTCTCGCCATTCATGCGGGTTATAGCCCAGATCCAACAACAAAAGCAGTGGCAGTACCGATTTACCAAACCACATCTTATGCCTTTGACAATACTCAACATGGGGCCGATTTATTTGATTTAAAGGTTCAGGGCAATATCTATACCCGCATCATGAACCCGACCACAGCGGTATTAGAGCAACGTCTGGCAGCCCTCGAAGGTGGTATTGGCGCACTTGCACTCGCTTCGGGTATGTCAGCGATTACCTATTCCATTCAGACCATTGCTGAAGCTGGTGACAATATTGCCTCTGTTTCCACTTTATATGGTGGTACTTACAACCTGTTTGCGCACACCTTACCAAAACAAGGCATTGAAGTACGCTTCTTTGATTATCAAGATCCTGAAGCGCTGCGCGGTTTGATTGATGACAAAACCAAACTGGTCTTTGTCGAGTCAATTGGTAACCCACTCGGCAATATCATTGACCTGGAAGCGATTGCAAAAATTGCGCATGAATATGGCGTACCGGTCATTGTTGATAATACAGTTGCTACCCCTGCACTACTGAAACCTTTTGAACATGGCGCAGATATTGTGGTGCACTCACTGACCAAATATATCGGCGGTCACGGTAATTCCATTGGCGGTGCTATTGTCGATAGTGGCAAATTCCCTTGGGGCAAATATCCTGAGCGTTTCAAAGTGTTGAATAGCCCTGATCCAAGCTATCACGGGGTGAACTATGTCGAGGCTTTAGGTGCAGCCGCTTATATCGCACGTGCACGTGTGGTGCCCTTACGGAATACCGGTGCCGCTATTAGCCCACTGAGTGTATTCTTGATTCTACAAGGTTTAGAAACCTTGAATTTACGTATGGAACGCCATACTGAAAATGCCCAGAAAGTGGCAGAATATTTACAGCAGCATCCAAAAGTGAAATGGGTCAATTATGCTGGCTTAAAAGATCATCCACAGCATGCTTTGGCACAAAAATATGTGAAAGGTAAACCATCTGCGATTCTGTCTTTTGGTGTACAGGATGGTCTTGAAGGGGGTACTCGCTTTATCGATGCATTGCAACTCTTTACCCGTCTGGTGAATATTGGCGATGCAAAAAGCCTCGCTTGCCACCCAGCCACTACCACCCATCGTCAGCTCAATGAAGAAGAGCTGAAGTCGGCAGGTGTCAGCACGGACATGGTTCGCTTATCGGTTGGGATTGAACATATTGATGATTTAATTACAGATTTAGCACAGGCACTTGATCAGGTTTAATTTTTTTTAATCTATTTCAAACTTAACCTTCTTTTCCTCATTAAAGAAGGTTTTTATTTTTTAAATAGTTTATGCTTATTTCTCTTTGCTTTGTTTTTAATTCGTGGTAAAAATTAAGTTATAAGAAGAACAATAATAGAGCAATTACTCTAATTATATTTGTAAATTCAACAACTTATTTATAGATTTTTTTTACATATTGGTTATCATAACTTACACCAGAACAGCTCAATCCCCCAATATTTTGAGTCAAATAATCAACTACAAAAACATAAGCTAGCATTTTGTTATTTTTAAAATCAGGAAAAACAGCGTGAATTCAAGACTAGAGAAACTTTTTCGTAACCGGGTCAACGGTAAAGTAGTTTTAATTACAGGTGCATCCAGTGGTATTGGCTTAACTGCTGCACATAAACTTGCCGATGCAGGCGCACACGTTTTATTGGTGGCTCGTACCAAAGAAACACTAGATGAAGTCCAACAAGAAATTGAAGCCAAAGGTGGTAAAGCTTCTGTTTTTCCATGTGATTTAAACAACATGGACTCTATAGATGAAGTATCAAAACAAATCTTAGCATCTGTCGATCATATTGATATCCTAATCAACAATGCAGGACGTTCAATTCGTCGTGCAGTACATGAATCCACAGACCGTTTTCATGATTTTGAACGAACCATGCAGTTAAATTACTTCGGGGCAATCCGTTTGGTGATGAATATCTTGCCACAGATGATGGTTCGTCGTGATGGTCATATCATAAACATCAGCTCGATTGGCGTACTGGCAAATGCAACACGTTTTTCAGCTTATGTCGCCTCTAAAGCTGCACTGGATGCGTTTAGCCGTTGTCTGTCTGCCGAAGTTCATTCGCATAAAATTGCGATTACTTCGGTTTACATGCCATTGGTACGTACCCCAATGATTGCGCCAACTAAAATTTATAAATATGTACCAACGCTTTCTCCTGAACAGGCGGCAGATCTAATTGCTTATGCCATTGTGAAACGTCCGAAGAAAGTAGCGACCCATTTGGGGCGTTTGGCATCTATCACCTATTCTATTGCACCAGACATTAACAATAAATTGATGTCAATTGGTTATAACCTGTTCCCAAGCTCTTCCGCTTCGGTAGGCCAACCACAGAAATTGAACTGGGTACAAAAAGCGTATGCACGTTTGTTCCCGGGTGAACATTGGTAAGAGTCTGTAATATTAAAGCCAGTCATTAGACTGGCTTTTTTTATGTTATAAACACACATCATTTTTTGTTTTTAGATTTTTTATGCGGATTGCTGCTGTTATTTTTCAATATGCCTGTTTTGCTTTTGCCCTGTTCCTTGGCTACCAAATAGCGACTTCTCTCTATCTACAAGATTATCAATTGATGGATATAGTCAGTGATGTCGGTAGTATTTTAATTTGTATCGATCTGGCTATATTTTTGCATTTCAATAAGTCCGTGGCATCGATAAAACAAAAAGCAGGTTCTCAACAGTCGCCTGTACAAATTTCAACAGTAGAAAAAGTGAGCCGTAAGTTGGGACATCTAGGCATTATGCTGATTATCTGTAGCTGGATTGTGCCAAAGCTTGTATAAAAAAACCTCCCGATTGGGAGGTTTTTCTTTAAATTATTTCTTCAAAGCCACATTTCTTTAAATATTCATATGTACTATCGTATTTTGATTTTGGACGTGTCCAATCATTATCATCTACATTCGGAATATAAATCACCATTCCTTGCCGAGCTCGAGTCAATAACACTCGATATGCATTTAACAAATATTTCTGTTTTTCATTCTGTTTCATCTGTTGCCAACCAGTCCCTTTAAATGACTGATACCGCCATCCATTATCATAGTAAAAATTAATATCCCAAGCCAAACATGTAAAGTCGATTTCTAAGCCTTGTATATCAAACTCAGTTGCGATTTCCTCTAAATAATAGGAAGACCGCACATCCCTATGAGAGTTTAAAAACCAATCTGCTGGAGATATTTTATTTTTTACATCTATTCCATCTGCTCTTAATCTTCGAGCACCAGAACTTGCAATTAATCCATAACGCTCAGACCCTTTAGCTTTCGTCTTAAGCCATTTTTTTGCTTGCCTTAAATCTCGTGTAAGATAAATCGGATAATCACTTTTTATTTTTTGATAAAGTTCAGCCGAAAATTCGGCCTGACCATCTAAAAGATATTGGACTAATTGAGAAACACGTTCACTACGAAATGACCGAACTGATACTGCCAAATGAAGTGATGCTTCACAAACGCCTTGCTCTTTAAGCCATTTTTTCTGTTCAGTTTCACCTAAATAAACAGGTTCGTTCAAAACTCTCTCTGAGTAATAAATATTCCAATGTGTATAATTCTGTCTTAATGCTGAAATCCATTCCGTAACACCAGCTTCTCCGGTGTTAATTTCTTGCCCACCCCCAATTAAACACACAATGACACACCAACCCTGGTGACGGTCCATGACCTGAATCAGAAACTCAGGCTCAGACATATCAAAGTCATCAATGCCCTTTTTTTGCTTCATAAAATTAGAAACTTGTTCTTTTTTCCACGCTCTTTGTGCTTCATCAAAAATAACGACCTTCTCAATCGGAACCTCTTCCGACTTTAAATAATGGTCACGAAAGTGATGAATATTTTGAACAAATGTTTTCGTCCCACGTTCAGCCTCTGAACGTTTAACATTTTTAGCTATACTTTTTCCAATTTCCACAGTATTACGTGTCAAAGCCTCTCTTAACACATCCACCAAAGGACCATTTCCAGATAAAAATACTGAATGCTCCGATTCATCTACCTTTAATCTTTGATTGGCAATATTTAATCCTGCTAAAGTCTTTCCAGCACCAGGAACTCCTGTTAAAAAACAAATTGTCTTCTGATTATTTTGCTTACTTTTTTCAATAATTGATTCAATCTTTTTTGAGGTTAACTCTAGATTAATAGCACCCGCATCGCTGCGAGAAATCTCTTCAACTTGATGACCTTGATAAAGTGCTTGGGCTGCTTCAATAATCGTGGGTGTGGGTTTATAAATTGAATTTAGCCAACTCATTGCATCAATACGCTCTATACCTGCATATTGCTGAATAATCTGTTCTATTGTTTCTTTTAAATTGAACTCATTACAACACACAACCTCCTCAAAGTTTATTATCTCAGACCAGCCAATTTCTTTCTCGCCCGCCTGTGTCGCAACCAACAAAGGAATAACCTTTCGGTTGTAGCTTTCTGCATGAAAATTAAGTAAATCCAAACAGTAATCAATGGTTTGTGTCTTTGCATAAGACGAATATTCTTTTTCACCTACCTTAAATTCAATGACAAAAATTAAATTTTTAATAATCAAAATATTATCAACTCGCTTTCCCATACGAGGAATTGAAAACTCAAAAAATAAATGTCCTTCTTCAAATTCGACGAAGCTATTTTTTAAAATTTGAATTTGTTTGAGCCATGCATTTTTTGTCGGTCTTCTAATGCAAACTGATGTGCTTGCGTCAAAGTACCAAGAATCCCTTCAGACGAATCAGCAATGAAATTTTGAAT
>JBLZXS010000017.1:1095-6113 GCA_050285325.1 Acinetobacter sp. | reverse complement strand
ATTGAAGAGATTAAAATTGTCGCTTCAGGTGCTGGTGCAGCTGCATTGTCTTGTCTAGATTTATTATGTGCATTAGGCGCAAATAAACAGAACATTACCGTTGCCGATTCACGCGGTTTGTTGACCACTAAACGTGACAATCTGGATGAATCAAAAAAACGTTATGTACAAGACATTGAAGGCACGCAACTGGCAGACGTAATTGCTGGTGCAGATATGTTCTTGGGACTTTCAGCAGCAGGCATTTTGACCAAAGAAATGGTTAAAGTGATGGCTGAAAATCCAATCATTTTTGCCTTGGCAAATCCTGATCCAGAAATTCTGCCTGAACATGCACATGAAGTACGTCCAGACGTGATTATGGCAACCGGTCGTTCGGATTATCCAAACCAGGTAAACAATGCACTTTGTTTCCCGTATATCTTCCGTGGTGCCTTAGACGTTGGCGCAACCACCATTAATGAAGAAATGAAAATTGCCTGCGTACATGCAATTGCACGTATGGCACACGTTGAAGCAGATGCTGCATCTTATGGTGAAAAATCTGCATCCTTTGGTCGTGACTATTTAATCCCACGTCCACTGGATCAACGTTTAATCCTTGAAATTGCCCCTGCTGTAGCAAAAGCGGCAATGGATTCTGGTGTTGCAACTCGTCCGATCGAAGACTTCTCTGCCTATCGTCAAAAATTGTCTGAGTTTGTATATAACTCTGCATTTATGATGAAACCGATCTTTGCCCAAGCAAAAACAGCGCCTAAGCGTATTGCTTATGCGGAAGGTGAAGATTTACGTGTACTTCGTGCAGTACAAATTGCGGTAGATGAAAGTTTGGCGTTCCCGATTCTTGTTGGTCGTACTGCGGTCATTGAAGCAAATATCAAGAAATTAGGCTTGCGTCTTGAACACGGTGTAAACATCGAAATTGTGGATCAAGAGAAAAACCCAGATTACGAATTGTTTGCAGATGATTACTACCAAATCATGCAACGCAAGGGTGTAACGCCTGAATATGCACATCGTGAAGCGCGTCGTCGTTCTACCCTGATTGCTGCAATGTTAGTGAAACATGGTCATGCAGACGGTATGCTTTGTGGTACCTATTCAAGCTATGACATTCACCTAGATTTCGTGAAAAATGTGATTGGTTTAAAAGAAGGTCGCAGCACGTTCTTTACCCTGAATGCATTGATGCTTCAAGATCGTAACCTGTTCATTGCCGATACTTATGTAAATACAAATCCAACGGCTGAACAGTTGGCGGAAATGACTATTTTGGCGGCTGAAGAAGTACGTCGTTTTGGTGTTATTCCACGTATTGCATTATTATCGCATTCAAGCTTTGGTTCTGACCAGACCGATGCAAGCGCACAAAAAATGCGTAAAGTATTTGAAATTTTAAGTGAAATTGCACCAGAACTTGAAGTGGAAGGTGAAATGCACGGTGATGCTGCACTAGATGAAAATATTCGTCATTTTGCATTCCCGAACTCACGTTTCAAAGGTTCTGCAAACTTACTCATCATGCCGAACCTTGATGCAGCCAACATTTCATTTAACCTGCTAAAAGCAACTTCAGGTAACAATGTAACGATTGGGCCAATTTTGTTGGGTGCTGCAAAACCTGTTCATATCTTGACACCGACTGCAACAACACGTCGTGTGGTAAATATGACCGCGTTGACAGTAGCTGAAATTCAACAGTCGCAAGAAGGCTAGTATTCAACTTTAGCAAAAAGCTAAGGTTCTTTACTTGAGAAAACCTCTATTCTGTAGCATGATTGCTTGAAGAATAGAGGTTTTTTCATGCAAGTTTATTTAGTAGGCGGTGCAGTACGTGATCACTTACTCGGTCACCCCTATCACGAAAAAGATTATGTCGTTGTAGGTGCAACACCTGAACAACTTTTGGCTCAAGGCTATCAGCCTGTGGGTAAAGATTTCCCTGTTTTTCTCCATCCCGAAACAAAAGAAGAATACGCTTTAGCCCGTACCGAAAGAAAATCCGGTCAGGGTTATCATGGCTTTGAATTTTATACAGATACCAGTGTAACCCTTGAAGAGGATCTGATCCGTCGAGACCTGACTATTAATGCGATGGCGATGGATGACAATGGCCAGGTATATGACCCTTACCAGGGCCAACAAGATTTAACAGATCGAATATTACGTCATGTATCCCAGGCATTTGTCGAAGATCCATTACGTGTTTTGCGTATTGCACGCTTTGCTGCACGTTATAAATCACTCGGATTTACGGTGGCCCCTGAAACTTTGGCACTGATGCAACAGCTGGCAGAATCGGGTGAATTAGAGGCTTTGACACCTGAGCGGGTATGGAAAGAAACCTCCCGTGCCTTGATGGAAGATCATGCCGATGAATATTTTGAAGTATTACGTGCTTGTGGCGCTTTAAAAGTGCTCTTCCCTGAGCTGGATGTCTTATATGGTATTCCACAACGTCCTGAATATCATCCGGAAATTGATTGTGGCATTCATACCATGATGTCATTGCAACAAGCCTGTAAAGCCAACTATTCACTGGATGTACGCTTTGCAGTTTTGCTTCATGATTTGGGGAAAGCACTCACTCCAAGTGATGAATTACCAAGACATATCATGCATGAAGAACGCGGCATAAAACCGGTTACTGAAGTGTGTGATCGCCTTAAAGTTCCTACCAATACCAAGCAACTTGCGCTTGCAGTATGTAAGGAACATTTAAAGTGTCATCAGGCTCTAACCCTTAAACCGGGTACTTTATGGCGTTTATTACAACGACTGGATGTTTTACGTCGTCCGGAACGTGTAGAGGCTTATGTTCAAGCCTGTGAATGTGATTCGCGTGGCCGCTTAGGTCTAGAAGACCGTGAATATCCACAATCACAATATGTTTTAGATGCCATGGAAGTGGTGCGCGGCATTAAAGCGCAGGATTTACCTTCCGATATTAGCGGTCCAGATATTGGTGAAATGTTGATTCAACGACGTATTCAAGCAATTGAAGAACTAAAAGCCCGGCAAATTATTGCTGCTGTATAGCGCATAAAAAAGCTTCTCGTTTGAGAAGCTTTTTTATTTTAATCCCTCTCCTCATAGCAGTTCTACTCACCTTTAAAAATGAAGAACTTTGCTTTCCCTTTTTTAAAGAGGGGTTGGGAGGAATTTACAGGATTTTTTAACAATACAATTAAGAAACATCCGCAGGGAAAGTAATCACTTTTTCCAGCTTCATTTGTTCAGTCGCGACCATAAGCAAACGGTCAATTCCTAAGGCAATGCCTGAACATTCAGTCATATGCGGTAAAGCTGCCAGTAGATATTCATCAATTGGCATCACATGCAAGCCGAGCTTTTCACGCTCAATATTATCGGCTTCAAAACGTGAACGTAAAACATCCGCATCAATCAGTTCATCATAAGCATTGGCCAGTTCCAAACCTTCAATATAAAGCTCAAAACGTGCTGCGACCTGTTCACCCTCTTCATCAACTTTAACTTTGGCGAGCGATGCCATTTCAGGCGGAAAATCGGTTAAAAATAACGGAGTATCAAAACCCAAACTCGGTTCAACCATATGTGAAAATAACAGGTCGATATAACCCAAGCGGTCATTACCCAAATCCAGATTTAAACCGACCCGGTTACAGCAGTCTTTGAGCTGTTTTAAGCTGGCTTGTAATGGATTGAGATCCAAGCGATCCATAAAAGCATGTTTATAACTTAAAATGGTGGGACGGACTTCACCAAAACGCTGCGACAAGGTCACATTAAGCAAGTCGGTGACTTCAAACATCAGTTTTTTCAAGCTTAAATTTGGTCGATACCATTCCAGCATGGTGAATTCACTGTTGTGTTTGCGCCCATGTTCATCATCACGAAAGACTTTGCAAATTTGGTAAATCGGCCCACTGCCACTGGCCAGCAAGCGCTTCATGGCAAATTCAGGTGAAGTTTGCAAATAATGGGTGTGTTTTCGACCACCGAGATGACGCTGAGCCTGAACTGAGGCTAAATGTACATCAGTGACACCCGCTTGTGACAAGATTGGTGTTTCCACTTCAAGCACACCCCGTTCAGCAAAGAACTGACGGATTTGACCATACATTTTGGCACGAGCTTTTAACGCCTTGATGTCACAGGTCGGTTGATAATTGATGGTTTCTGTATTTGCCATGCTCATGCTTTCGGGCCTCCGTGCGCTGCCCATTCACGGCGGAGTGGATAGGTTTTGCGTAAATAATCAAAGGCTTTTTGATCCACTTTGCCCTCTTTTAAACAGGCACGTAAATTGGCATCGTCACGTGCAATATCATAAATGTGAGCAAGATGCTGTTTCAGCACCTGCTTTAAATCTTGATCTGGAAAATATTGCTCGCAGACCGGTAATTGGGTTTCAAATTTTTTCTCTGCAGTAAAATTAAAGGTTTTGCAGAAAGCATCGTAAATCATTTGCGTGCCACGTGCTTTGCCTTCCAGGCTATAGCCCGCAATATGCGGCGTGACCAACCGAATCAGATTTAAGAGTTGTTCTGAAATTTCAGGTTCATGTTCAAATACATCTAACACCACTGGGCGTTTGGTCTGTTGAATATCCGCAATCAGTGCCGCTTCCTCGACCACTGGACCACGTGCTGAATTAATCAATATTGCTTCAGGCTTCATTTGTGCCAAAGCATCCGCATTGATCAAATGAAAAGTCGGATGCACTCCAGTTTTAGTTAAGGGAACGTGCGTAGAAATGGCATCTGCTGTTTTTAATAATTCTACTAATTCAACTTGCTGGATCTGCTCACGATTCACAAAAGGATCATAAGCAATCACATTCCAGCCCAGCAATTTAGCCATATAGGCCAAACGTGAACCGACATTACCCAGACCTATAATACCGAGGGTGAAGTGTTCATTTTTCTCGATTAAATTGGGTTGTAAATATAATAGTGCGGTAATCACATATTCAGCCACCGCCTGTGCATTACAACCTGCCGCATTTGACCATGCGATATGGTGTTTTTCTA
>JBLZXS010000017.1:0-1085 GCA_050285325.1 Acinetobacter sp. | reverse complement strand
GAATATCTAAATGGTCAGTACCAATGGTGGCACTACCGACAAATTTTAATTTTGTCTCTTGAATCAGTTGTTCATTTACTTGGGTCACAGAACGAACCAGCAAGGCTTCAGCATCCTGTACATCGGCATGGGTTAAACTGCGCCCTGCTGCTTGCTGAATTTCTCCAAAATCTGCAAAGAAATATTCGGTAAAGGCCAGATTTTCATCTGCAACGATTTTCATAGCGCGTTCCAATGACATGAAGACCGCTATGATAACCCTTGAAGGCGAATCTGACTATGCACGTTAAAGAAGAAGCAAATACTTAAAGCGAGATTAAATAGTCCTTAAACCCCATTTTCATTCTCCAGATTGTTCGACGCTTTTATCAATGCAATGTTCCAATATCAGATATAAAAAAGACCGAATTCTGTAAAAAATCCGGTCAAAACAGGAAGCACTAAAACCTCAATCTAATGGATTAAGCCACTGCACCATCAATAATGCCCTGCGCCTTTAAAGCTCTTAATTCATCCTGAGTTTTAAATTGCGACAAAACCTTTTCGGTATGTTCACCCAACTGCGGCGCAGCATGCTTATATTCAACCGGAGTATCAGATAACTTAATCGGTGAACCAATCATTTTAAATTGAGCATTCAACGGATGTGCAACATCCACCACCATGTCACGCGATTTAATTTGTGCCTCATTCAATGCATCTTCAATGGAGTTAATCACCCCGACCGGTACTTTAACTGCATGAATTGCAGTAACCCAATCTTGTGCATTTTTAGCCAGGAAATATTCTGACAGCAATGGAATCAGTTCATCTCGATGTTTAACCCGATCCTGATTATGTTGGAACTTTTTATCTTCTAATAATTCAGGCAACCCAATGGCGATGCACAAATCTTTAAATTGTTTATCATTGCCACAGGCAATAATAAACTCTTTATCTTTAGCCTTAAAGGTTTGATACGGCACAATGTTAGGATGATTATTCCCCATACGCTTTGGAGATACGCCGGTGGTGAGATAATTCATACCCTGATTGGCCAGTGTAGCTACTTGTACATCAAGTAAGGATAAATCGATATATTGCCC
>JBLZXS010000016.1:0-2736 GCA_050285325.1 Acinetobacter sp. | reverse complement strand
AGCGCTGAGAGTTTTCATTAAACCACTACCTATTATAGTTGGTTTGGACTATGGAATCTGTCCAAACAAAAGGAGACCGAATTCTACCTGAAAGACAGGAGAATCACAATGAAAATATAAAATTTCAAGCGCTATATTTTAAAAGAATAGTGAATAAAATGGAAGTAATGAATTCAATAAAACCGATGGCTGGTAAATTAAATTGGCAGTGATAAAAACATTCCTGAATAGAGGATTTTTATCCCCGTATCAGTTTAATTTTTCATTTTATTCAGATCAGTAATTGCGTGAGCATTAAAATAATCTTGCTTGTTCTTACTTTTTGTTTTGTAGGCATTCAGTCTTCTTATTTATTATCGCGTTATAATAAATAAGATCAGGCTACCTTGGATGAATAATGCTTCCTTTATATGTGACAAGTGGTGAACCCGCAGGGATTGGTCCAGATATTTGTCTAAGTTTGGCAGCGCGTGTCGATGAGCGTCCGATTGTGGTCTTGGCTGACCTGGATTTATTAAAAAAACGTGCTGAATTATTAAATCTAGATATTGAACTGCTTAAGTATCAAGGACAGTCTGAAACATCGGCCCAAGGGCAATTGTATGTTGAACATGTTCCTTTAAATACACAAGTAGTATTGGGGGAACTTAATCCTCAAAATGCAGCATATGTACTGGAACAATTACGTCGTTCTGCTGATTATGCCATGCGAGGTAAAAGCGTAGGCGTGGCAACTGCGCCCGTGCAGAAATCTGTGATCAACGATGCAGGTATTCATTTCAGCGGGCATACCGAATATTACCAAGAGTTTGCCGGTGTTGAACGTGTAGTGATGATGCTGGCAACAAAAACTTTAAGGGTTGCTTTGGCGACGACACATCTGGCTTTACGCGATGTTCCCGATGCCATTACCAAACAGCGTCTGCACCAAGTCATTGATATCTTAATTCATGATTTAAAAACCAAATTTAAGATTGAGCAGCCACATGTTTTAGTCTGTGGCTTAAATCCGCATGCAGGCGAGGGTGGTTATTTGGGTATAGAAGAAATCGAAGTGATTAATCCCGTACTGGAAAGTTATAGGGCTCAAGGTATTAATATGAGTTTAAGCCTTCCTGCCGATACCTTATTTACCCCTGAAAATTTAAAAGATGCGGATGCAGTTTTGGCGATGTATCACGATCAGGGCTTACCTGTGTTAAAATCTCAAGGATTTGGTGAAGCCATCAACATTACTTTAGGCTTGCCGTTTATTCGTACTTCTGTAGATCATGGTACAGCGCTCTCCCTTGCAGGTACTGGACTGGCTAAAAGTTCAAGTTTGCACGTTGCTGTCGATTTAGCGCTTGATCTCGCCCGTCACTAATTTCACGTTGGAACTGTTTTTATGTATCAGATTAATGCCTTAAACCCAAAACAAGAAGGGCATCAGGCTCGAAAAAGATTTGGTCAGAACTTCTTACATGATCAACGGGTGATTGCCAAAATTGTGCGATCTGTGAATCCGCGTGCAGGTGAAAATATTGTTGAAATTGGCCCGGGTCTGGCTGCATTAACTTCACCTTTAATTGGTGAATGCGATGCCTTAACCGTGATTGAGCTGGATCGTGATTTGGCTGCAGGTTTACCGGGTCGTGTACCTCATCCAGAACGCTTGACCATTATTGAAACAGATGCGCTCAAATATGACTTCACTGAATTATTTCAGGAAGATCGTCCGCTACGTGTAGTGGGTAACTTGCCTTATAACATCTCCACACCGCTTTTGTTCCATCTTTTGGAATTTGGTGACAAAGTTAAAGATATGCACTTCATGTTGCAAAAAGAAGTGGTTGATCGTATTACGGCTGCTCCAAATACCAAAGAATATGGTCGTTTATCGGTGATGATTCAGTATTACTGTAAACCGACCTTTTTATTTGAAGTACCGCCTGGATCTTTTAATCCGCCACCAAAAGTCACTTCTGCCGTATTCCGTTTAGAACCTTACGCTGTTAAACCGATCGTGGCAAAAAATGAAAAAGCCTTGGCCCGTCTGGTTTCCCATGTATTCACTCAACGTCGTAAAACTTTGCGTAATAGCTTGAAGGGAATGTTGGCGGAAGATGGATTCGAGAAAGCCGGTATTGATCCAATGGCGCGTCCTGAAACGTTAAGTATGGCTCAATTTGTAGCTTTATCAGATCAAATGGTGGCTTAAGTGGCAGGCTCCAATATTAGATACAATTACGTTATTGGTGATGTTCAAGGCTGTTTTGAGGCCTTAAAAGCTTTGCTGAAAGAAATCAAGTTCGACTCGGATCAAGATTTTATCTGGTTCGCAGGCGATTTGGTGGCAAGGGGTGAAAACTCGTTGGGGGCACTGCGTTTTGTAAAAAAACTGGTCGATGGTGGCGTAGCTGCAACGGTATTGGGTAATCATGATCTGACACTTTTAGCTGGCGCGCGTGGCTTAAAGGCATTAAAGGATAAAGACAACACCCGCGATGTAATTGATGCCATTGATAGTGATGATTTAATTGACTGGCTGCGTAAACAGCCTTTATGTCTTTTTCCAAATGATCAAACCATTTTGACCCATGCCGGGATTCCCTGCATTTGGTCGGCAGAGCAAACAGCTGCTTTGGCCAAAGAAATTGAAGCTGTGATTGCCCATGATGACTTTGCTGTGGTGGATGCTTTCCTGGCTGACATGTACGGTAAAGAACCTGATCTTTGGTCAGATGATCTAGAGGG
>JBLZXS010000015.1:0-11988 GCA_050285325.1 Acinetobacter sp. | reverse complement strand
CCAAGGATAAGTTAACTCACTTGTCGAATAGGCTGCCCTGCCTTGAACGCTTCAACATTGTCTAACATCTGCTGCACGATGCGTTGCCGCGCATCGACACTGCCCCACGCGCTATGTGGGGTAATGATTAAATTTGGAATATCATCTGCCAGCAGCACATTGCCCTCATTCGGTGGTTCAACCGTAAGAACATCGGTTGCAGCCCCCGCTATTTTGCCTTGGCGCAAAGCATCTGCAAGGGCTTGTTCATTGACAATTCCACCACGGGCACAGTTAATTAAAAATGCCGTCGGCTTCATCGCATCGAAAGCTTGCGCATCAAGCAAGTCGCGGGTGGGTTCGGTTAAAGGACAATGCAGGCTCAGAAAATCCACTTGCGGCAATAAATCTTCAAAAGGAACCCGACTACTATCTGAGGATGGACGATTTGCTAAAGCTCCCACCAGGACGTTCATGCCAAACGCTTGCGCCAGTTTCGTGACCGCATGTCCCAATTCCCCGTAACCGATAATCCCTAAAGTTTTGCCTTCCAGTTCAATAATGGGGAAATCCAGCAGGCAGAATTGTGAGGCTTTATTCCATTGCCCTTGCTTTACTGCGCTGTCATATTTGAGTAACGAGGTCGCTAAAGCCAACATTAAGCTTAAAGTATGCTGTGCTACAGCCGCAGTGCCATAACCCTGACAATTACACACCACAATGCCCTGTGCACGTGCTTGAATCAGGTCAATATTGTTGGTTCCCGTTGCGGAAATTAAAATCAGTTTCAAATTTGGACATTGTTGAATCGTTGTGGCATCAACCAGCACTTTATTACTGATGATGACATCCGCATGTTGTACACGTTCTAAAACCTGGACTGGACTCGTGCTTGGAAAAAGGGTTAATTCATCAAAAGCCGCTTCGAGCGCACTAAAGTCCAAATCATTTTGATCGAGCGATTCATAATCTAAAAATACGGCTTTCATCAGGCGCTCCTTGACTGGTTCAGATGGGGATCTGAAAAATGATTGACTCCTACATTAAAAGCCAAATTTGCGCGCTTTTTCAATTAAATTCAGGTAGCAGATATGAAAAAACCCACTATTTAGTGGGTTTGTTGATATGTAACTGAATCGATTTGCGAATTTCAAAAAAGACATAGATTGCCAGGGCAAACACCAGTAACAATCCCCCGCCCATAATCATATAAGTCGGGTCTGGACTCTGGGCAAATGCGTAAGAAGGTAGCGATATAGAAATTAGGGTTAAAAGCACAGCCGGTATAAAATTAACTTTCATCCTTAAGCACCTGATCTGTTTACGTGTTTATTTATTTTTCAATATTCGGCAAATATTTAACTTGCCTTATATTTTCCATCTTAGACCGATTAAAATATAAAGCAAGTGGTCAAAAATCAGACCAAAGTCGAATTTCTTTTAAACAGTAACAGCATGCTCAGTTGGGCTTAAGGAAGCTCAGGCTGGGTCACGAATTGCGCAGTTTCCGGACTATCTTCAATAAAATCATGACTACCAAATTCATTATTGCTTAAATTTAAATGCTTATAACTGAGCAAATAAAAATCGCTATATTTCTTGATCACAATCGGATGCATTCCCACGGTTAAAGGCTCCTGCTCTTTAAACAGCTTCATGACCTGCCGATCATTCATTGCCACGACATAGCGCTGGTCATTTAAATTGATTTGTACCAAACCACTTCCTTTGGCAAAAATAGGAATCAGAAATTTATGATTTAAGGCAATTGCACCGGCAGCATAACTTTCAATTTTCTGGCTAATCACATTAAACACCAAGCCATGCCCAAAACAGTCCATCAACAGGCTGCGGTTTTCTTGCGGCAGATTGACCTGGATACCGAGTTTCAGTAAGTCCTGCTGACTGACTTGCTTGTTGCTAAGCAATTCACGCAGTAAATTCTGTTTGAGCTTCGCATCAAAAAACTGGTTATCCAGCTGTAAATCATTGTTGATTAAAATCGAACCCAGCGCATCGCGGTGTCGCGGCAATAAGTTTTCAATGACTTTACGATAATAGAACTTGCTGCTCTTTTTGACCTGACGGATTTTTTTATAAAAATAGGGTTCATCAAAATCGCGCAATAAAAAATCATACAGTAATTCTGAACTGGCCAGAACTGCAATCGCATCATGTCCGGTAAAGGGCAAATTCAGGGTCTGAATTTTCGGCAAAACCTGTTCAAGTTTTAAATATTGCGCACGATCTTCAACACAGTACGGATCATAAACCACAATGTATTCACGCTCGGCGGAAACATCATCAGGCTGCACCTGCATATTGGCATTTAATTCCGTATGGAAAAACATGTTATAGCGCGGGTCTTCCACATCTTCAGGATTAATTGAATACTGCGGCACCAATGCAACCACGCGTTTAAAATCGAGCAAATTGGAATATTTGATTGCAGCATAACCGCCCATTGAGCCGCCATAGCCAATGCGGGTTTTAAACGGCGCAATCAGTTCCTGAATCTCGGCAAACATCTGTCGCATTGAGCTTTCAGGAAACCACGACTTTTGCTTGGGCATAATCCCAATCACATTAAGATCATGTTTATGCAAAGATTTTTCGGCATTAATTGACAACCCTTTGGCGCGGGTAATTAAATCGCCAAAAGAGAAAATCAGCTCATCCGATGAACCTTTTAGGAATATTGCACGAATTTGTTCATCTTCAAAAATAATGTGTTTTTCCATTTCCACACCGAAGCAAATCGGCCCTTGTTTTTTACAGTCAATAAAACAAATAGACACCTTGCCTATTTACGAAAAGCGACTATGTTATTTTATAGATGCCAAGAATATTAGAAAGCGCAAAATATGACACAATCACTTCATCCTGCCGCTCAAAAAGGCTTCAGTTCTGCTGCAGAACTTTATCAGCAGGTGCGTCCGGGTTATCCAGCAGAGATCGTGAATTGGCTGCAACATCAGCTGCAACTGGGCACAAATTCACAGGTCATTGATCTGGGTTCTGGCACGGGCAAATTCTTACCCTACTTACAACAGATTACTTCGCATATTATCGCGATTGAACCGGTTCAGGAAATGCTGGCACAGTTGCAACATGCATTTCCCGACATTCAAACCCTACAAGCCTCCAGTGAACAGTTACCTGTGGCTGCAAATAGTGTTGATGCGGTAATCTGTGCGCAATCCTTCCACTGGTTTGACAATGTTGAGACTTTACAGCAAATTCATCAAGTCTTGAAAACATCCGGACATTTGGCATTAATCTGGAATCAACGTGATATCCAAGTCGATTGGGTCAAGGCACTGGCCGATCTGATTGAACCTTTCGAGGGTAACACACCGCGTTATCATAGTGAAAAATGGAAAGCGGTGTTTGAGCATCAATCGCTGTTTCAGTTAGAAAATGTCCAGACTTTTCAGCAGCAACATGTCGGTACAGTAGAAAATGTGGTGTCTAAACGCCTGCTTTCCACCAGTTTTATTGCGGCAATGCCAGACCCAGAACAACAGCAACTCAAAGCTTTATTTGAACAGATTGTCTTTACGTTTACAGGCAAATATCCCCAAGATGAAATCGCATTTCCTTATGTGACTTATGCCTATCATTTTAAAAAAATTAATTAGAAATAAAGGAGTCATCATGAAAAAATTCCAACTAAAACAATTGAGTATACCGGTGTTATTGTGTTCAGGTGTATTCCTTGCTGCCTGTGACAACAGTAAAAACAGCGCTTCTCAGAATGATAAAATTCAACCTGAAGATAAGGTCATGCATGAACTGATTACCGAACCAGTGAAAGCGTTTGAGAAAACCCCGGATGATCAACACGATATTACCTTACTCGTCGACTTTGACACGCGCTTTACTCAAATGAGTGATGACATGGAAGACGAGCTGACAAAAATGCAGGAAAAGGGTTCACTCACCGATGAATTTGCGCATAACCGCAAACGTGACAATGTTCAGTCGGCATTGAACATGTTGAAAGAACTGGATTTAAAGACCCAGCAAGGCCGCTATATTCAAGGCTTAATTGCAGAATATTGGCAAACTCAAGCCAAACTCTATGATCAGAATAAAGATAAAAAAGTGGATGAAATGAAAAAATCAGGCGACCGGGTTAAAGGTTTAGGTGAATTTTTGCATGCTCAGGAACAGCTTGAACACTGGCAGTCACAATATCCGGAAATGAACCAAGCTGAAACAAAAAAAGCTGAAGCCGCTCAATCCGATACAACTCAATCCAACTACTAAAACTGGATAGATAAAAAAGGGATCATTTGATCCCTTCTACTTTTTTATTGTGTTGCTGCTTTATGGTCGCTCTTTATACTGCACCAAGCCATCGCAAATCGTATCCCATTCTGCTTTAGATGCAGCAAAGATATGTTGGGTCGGCTTTTGCTGAAGTGGTGTATCTAAGGTGCCAATTCTTAAACGGTACAGATCCGGCGTTTCAGTTTTAATGCTGATAATTGGTGAACCACAATCGGCACAAAAACAGCGCTGTGTGTTTTCACTGGATTGAAACTTTTTCAGCAAATGCTCGCCTTGCACAATTTTAAAATCTGCTTTTCGAATCGGGGCATTGGTGGCAAAAGCTGTGCCATTGGCTTTACGACACTTTCGACAATGGCATTGCACGATGTCACCGATTTTACCCTGAATTTCATAGCGTAAACCGCCACACAAACAGCTTCCGCTATATAGATTTTGTTCAGACATAACAGCCGTATTTTTATAAGAATTGAGTGATCAACCTAACATGCTTTAAATCACGGTTCAAAATATCTGCTGTTATTTTTTTATCGCCAGATAACTATGCACGCCTTCACCCGCAGCACGACCTGTGGCAAAACATGCTGTTAATAAATAGCCACCTGTCGGTGCATCCCAATCCAGCATTTCTCCACAACAAAACACATGCGGATTTGACTTTAATTGCAACTGTTCAGACAACACGTCTTGTTTAACCCCACCCGCACAGCTAATGGCTTCTTCTATTGGGCGGAAGCCCTGTAAAGGAATACATAAATGTTTAATCTGCTGTGACAAAGCCCGTGGATCATTCCATAGATCTTTAGCCACCAACTCACGCACCAGATTGGCTTTGGCAGGATCTAAACCGGCTTTGCGCCAGACATTACTTAAAGACTGCTTTTTACTGGGTTGTAATTTTTGCGCGAGTTGCTCAACTGTCTGCTCGGGAATTAAATCCAAATAGAGTTGCATGGCCTGACCATTTTTAAGCTGCTGACGTAGCGCGCGACCCTGTTTATAGATCAGACCGCTTTCTAGACCATAATGGCTAATCACAATATCGCCCATGGTTTTGGCTTCACCTTCGACCCATGCTTCAACCCGTTTTAAAGGCTGACCAAACACTGGTTGCATAAACTTGGACCATGCGCGTTCCACACCGGCATTACTGGCTTGAAAGGCTTCAATTTCATCACCAGATAACCATTGTTGCCATGCCCCGTCACTGCCGAGTCGTGACCAGGACACTGCACCACAGGCCATCACAATGGCATCAAACTGCTGGGTTTCAACCTGTTCCGTGACCAGGTTTTTAAACTGTAATTCGGAACTGCTCAGCTTCAGACATTGATGGCGATAATGAAAAATCACACCATGTTCGGTTAAACGTTTTAACCAGGCACGCAGTAATGGTGCAGCTTTCATCTCAACTGGAAATACCCGACCGGATGAACCAATATAGGATTCAATTCCTAAGCCCTTCATCCATTGCTGAATCCATTGGGCATCCCACTGTTTTACCCAAGGTTCTAGCCATTCGGCTTGGTCATAACGTCCAATAAATTGTGCCACAGGTTCAGCATGAGAAATATTTAAGCCAGTTTTACCTGCCATTAGGAACTTACGTGCGGCCGAGGGTTTCTGTTCATAGACATTCACTTCATAACCGTACTGAATCAAGACTTCCGCAGCCATGAGTCCGGCAGGACCTGCGCCAATAATTGCGACACGCTTTTTCATAGCCAACTTATTCAGCATCTTTTACATCAGTTTCTGATGCAGTTTCGATAACCATATTTTGACCTTGCAGTGGCATAAAATCATCAAAACGGGTGGCGTAGCCTTCTGGTTTAGTGATGATCAATTGCTGACACAATTCGCCACGTTCCAAATATTTAATTTCAAAATGGGTACGTGCTGATGTACTTGGAATCACTTCTTTAACAAAAGGTAATTTCCACACCTCAATCAACTGCTGCTGTGCTTCTGTAATATATTCAGGAATATTACTGGCCAAAGTCACTGTGCCACCGACCTGTAAACGTGACAGTAAAAATTCAAAAAATGGCATATTCAACCAGCGCTGCGCCGGATTATGCGGTTCAGGATTGGGATACAGAATAAAAAATTGCTGCACTTGCCCAGGATTCAATGCATGCACGATCCATGGCATGGCATCGGCATGAATCACCTGTAAATTATTTTGTCCTTCCAAAGCATGCTGTTTTTGCATGGCCAAATATTTTTCACGGGTGCGTTCAATGGCAATCAATTTATGTTCGGAATGCTGACTCGAAAAAAGCAAGGCATGCTTACCTTTACCGGCACCAATTTCCACACAAACTGGCTCTGGGCTAATCATTTGAAAATCGCGAGGCGCATGCATACGCTGTGCTTGAAATTGACGAATTGGCATAATCAGATCAAACTAACAAAAATCGGCTCAAGTCTAGCAAGAGCGACTGAGTTTGACTAATTGAATCATCATTTTTATCCGGAGAATAAGATGCCTCGCACTTTTCCTTGCCCGCGTTGTGGCAAACCTTCGACTTGGGAAGGCAACGAGTTCCGTCCTTTTTGCTCAGAACGCTGTAAAATGATTGATCTGGGCGCTTGGGCAAATGATGAATATAAACTGCCTACCCAAGACGCACCGCAAGCGGATGGCAGTCGTGAAGAAGATGAGTTTTAATTATTTCAAAAATTGCCCATATAAAAAAAGTCTGCACATGCAGACTTTTTACTACAAAATTCCAAGTGTTATCCGGCTTTACCTGCAACAAAGGGATTATGCTGTTTTTCAAAACCAATGGTACTGATCGGGCCATGACCTGAAATAAATTGGGTTTCATCCGGCAAACTAAAACACTCACGCTGAATCGAATCTAATAATTGCTGATGATTTCCACGGGGAAAGTCGGTACGCCCGATCGAACCTTTAAACAGCACATCACCGGTCCATAATAAGCCATAATTTTTGTTATAGAACATCACGTGACCCGGCGTATGACCTGGGGCAAAACGGACTTCAAACTCTTCATTACCTAGCTTCAGGATTTCACCCCCTTCAAGCCATTGGTTCACGTCTACTTTTTCCGGAATGGGAAAACCATAACGGGCTGATACCTCTTGAATCATATCCAGCCAAAACGCGTCTTCCTTATGTGGACCAATGACTGGTACATTCCAAATTTTAGTTAATGCACCCACTGCCCCCGCATGATCCAAGTGACCATGGGTCAACCATAAGGCTTTCACAGTCAAACCCAAAGCCTCCACTTCGGCTTTCAATTTTTCAGGCTCACCACCCGCATCAATCAAAATGGCTTCCTTGCTTTCGGCATCCCACACAATCGAACAGTTTTGCTGAAATGCCGTAACAGGCACAATTTTGACTTGTAACATGGGGAAAACCTCGCTGAAATTAGTGAGCTAATGTATGGGTTAATGCATCAAGATTAGCGTGAAGCAAAGTTGTGAGCAATGCGATATGATCATCACGGGTATTTAATGCCGGAATATAGGCATATTGTTCACCGCCCAAAGACTTAAATAATTCGGCATTTTGTATGGCCAATTCCTCTAAAGTCTCTAAACAGTCGGCAGAAAATGCCGGACTCATCACTTGTACCGATTTCACCCCTTGCTCTGCCCATTCAGTCAAAAGCACATCGGTATAAGGCTTAATCCACTCTTGCTTACCAAAACGAGACTGGAAACTGGCTGCCCACTGATCATCGTTTAACCCCAGTTCATCAGCCAAGCATTGCGCAGTAATACGACAACGGTCGGCATAGGGATCGCCTTTATCTGCATACGGCTGCGGAATACCATGGAAGGACATCAACAGTTTTTCTGCTGAGCCATGTGCAGCTTGATAATCTCGTACACTTTGCGCCAAAGCCTGAATGAATAAAGGATGTTGATAGTAATCGCGGATAATCGATAAGCCTGGCAAATTACGCTGCGTTAGCATCCATTTGGCGACTGCATCATACAACGGTGCAGTAGAGGTTGCTGAATATTGAGGAAATAAGGGAAGTAAAATAATATGATCTTGCTGCTGCTCAGACAGCTTGGTTAATACACTTTGAATACCGGGATTGCCATAGCTCATGGCTGGCACCACATTGATTTCGAATTGCGGATAAGCTTGGATTAATTGTTGTTGTACGGCTTCCACTTGTTGCAGCAGAATTTCACGCATCGGTGAATCTTGCTCCCACACCATCTCATAGGCATGTGCCACACGTTTGGGGCGAAAAGGCAAAATAAACAAACGTAAAATCAGTTGCCAAATCGGTTTCGGAATTTCAATGACCCGCTGATCAGATAAAAACTGCTTCAGAAAACGACGGACTGCCGGAATGGTTGGCGCATCAGGCGTACCCAAATTGGCCAAAATAATAGTAACTTTCGCTTTAGGTGCAGAAAACATCAAACCCTTTTCCAACATAGATAAACTGCTTTACTTTAACAGTTTTCTGCACGTTCTCTATATTGATTAATAGCGAGACTTAAATTGAAAAACACGATCGTTATCCAGCAAATTACTTTCTAAAAGCTTCTGTCCTTTTGGGGTCAGTTGCCACAACATCCGTTGGCGGTCATCACGTCCAGATTGCACAATCCAGTCATTTTGACGCATCTGCATTTTAATACTGTGCAAAGCCCGAATATTAATTTGTGCACGCGCAACCGCATGGGCACGGGGTATTTCTACACGCGCATCTTCCAAGCCGGTATCATTTAAATAGTCATTCATACATTTAGAAAAATATTCTTCCGGCGTCGGATTGACAAACATGGCGCCCAAAATATTCAGTAATTGTGCCCAGGTCAGTTTTTTCTGAATTTTCAGTTCCTTGAAGTTACCGTCTTGATAGGCATGCATGCGATATTCAAAAGAAAATAATTCATGCATCGAAACTTTAGGTAAAGACAGGAATGGATCAACTTCTCGTTTGCCCACTTCAGTTTCAAGCTGCTCGATCTTGGCTTTGAGTTGATCAATTTCATCATGCAACAACTGGGTATTTTGCGGTCGAACCCAACCTGAAACAGGATAGCGTTCAAGCATTTGCGGCATATTAAAGCGTACTGCCATTTCCAAATCACGAATGCTGCGGTAAGTAAAAACCTGATCCACTTCTTGTTGTAATAATTTACGGAATTCTAAAAACTTTTCACGCAGTTCCGGCTTTTGATCATGCAAAGATAAATCCCGAGATGCCGGATCGTCATGCATAAAGACAATAATCGGTTTCTGCTTGGTGACAGCGTAAATATATTCCAGGTGCATATAGCCAACACCGGATACCGATTGCTCACCATATTGGCTGCCCAAAAGCAGCACCACATAGTCGCAGTCATCAACTTGACGACGTGCAAATGCAGTGCTTAGCGGCGTGCGTTGTTCTAATCCCCAAGAGAAGAACCCCATGCCCACCAGAGTTTGAGCTAAAACGATACGTTCTGGCTGCATTTCACTGCCAGATGTAGAAATAAAAACCTGATAACGCTTATCGAGCATTGGTTATCCTCATCCAATTGCACATTACATCCCAACCGTAGCAATACTGAGCAGTTGTGCTGTAATCGACCACCCCAATTTAAGAATTAATTTTTGTACTATATTTCAAAAGACTAGCTGCGTTTCTTTGCTTATTCAACCGCAATGTTACGAATATCCCAAGTTAAATTCTCTTGAATCAGGTACTGCAACACAGTTTTTAAATTTTCTGCATTATTGCCACTGACATGACATTCGATCCGTAAGCTTTCATTTTGATCTTGTTCAAATAATAACTCATTTTTAATCAAAATTCGGGCTGTTTGTCGCGCAACTGGTATTCCAGAGTCAATTAATGTCAGTTTCTGACCAAAAATCGACTCGATCGCAGGTTTTAAGAAGGGATAATGAGTACAACCCAAGACCAAATAATCGGCCCCCTGGTCGACTACGGGTTGTAATATTTCTTTTAAGGTCGCTAAACATTCATCACTCATTTGCAACCCGCTTTCCACAAAAGGTACTAAATCCAGGCAAGTCACAGGAATGACATTCACATTGGCAGGCAAGGCAAAACGCTGCATCACATCTTGAATGAGTTTGCCGCGGAAAGTTGCTGGTGTGGCAAGAACAGCAACTGTTTTAGATTTGCTTTGTAATACCGCAGGTTTTAAGGCAGGCACTAATCCGATAATCGGAAAGTCTTCACCATAATGATCACGTAAATAATCCAGACTAAATGCAGAGGCCGTGTTACATGCCACCACTGCCACTTTACAACCTTGACGATACAGCCATTCAATCGCATCCGCAGTTAGCTCACGAATATTTTGATCATCACGTGGTCCATAAGGCACATTTGCAGTGTCTGCATAATAAAGGATGCGTTCTTTAGGTAAGTAATTCGCAATGTCCTGTGCGATAGACAATCCACCTATTCCAGAGTCAAAAATTCCAATAGGCGCATCAGCTTGCGCCTTAGGCATTGGATTTATTAAAGGATCAATAGGATGAATGGCTGTCATAACTTCACTTTCAGCAGTTCAAAAGACGGGAGAACAAAGCTTAAACCTCAGGTGCCCAATTGCAAGTAAAAATCACCACTTTGTAAGCTTAAGATGGTATCACCCTGAGTATTTTCAAGGAGCTGTCCCATTTCAATTAAGTGAAAAAAAGCAGCGCGTTGAATTAAAGCATTAATGCCAAAGCGTACATGTACATAAGGACGTAATTCACCTGAATATTCACGCATAAAAACAGCATGTGCCTGATCTACGATCACTACATCCTGGGTGGTCGTCGTCAATTGAATATAGCGCTTGCCTTCAATTTCAACCTGATCGGCCTGATTAACGAATAAAGGTTCATCTTCAACCTCTATTTCAATTTGTTCTACTGGGGTCCTTAAGTAAAACTTACCCTGTTCTTTCCAGAGTACGGTTGAGAACAGCTCAATCATGGCTTGGCGCTTGATCAATTGACCTTCGTGCCACCATTCTCCATTGGCTTTTACCTTCAAATCCATTGCGCCACAATGCTTTGGGTTAAATTGATCCAATGGGGGAATTGACCTTTTGTGACCGGTCTGTACATCTTTTAAGTATTGTGTAATACCCATTAAATTTTTATTATCAGGAATATTGACATTTTTCGTCTGATTTGGTGAATTATTTTGATTAACCATACGGAATACCCCTGCTGACGGAAAAATAATATGATTCAGCCAATTGGCTAGATCATTGTTTAAAACTATACTAGCCCACAATATAAAAGACACGATACTAAAATTGTGTCTGGGCACGAAGAACACTCATGGCCGCGCCGAGTGAAATCACTACGGTTGCCACCTTCAAATCATATGAGGAGTCCTACATGGAACACATCGAACGTGAATCGATGGAGTTTGACGTCGTGATCGTAGGCGCAGGCCCTGCGGGTCTTTCTGCAGCGATCAAAATCCGCCAACTTGCAATTGAAAACAATCTAAACGATCTGTCCGTTTGTGTCGTGGAAAAGGGTTCCGAAGTCGGTGCGCATATCCTCTCGGGTGCGGTGCTTGAACCGCGTGCCATGAATGAGCTGTTCCCGGACTGGAAGGAACAAGGTGCACCACTCAATGTACCCGTCACCGAAGATAAAACTTTCTTCTTGCTCTCGGATGAAAAATCACAGGAAGCACCGCACTGGATGGTGCCAAAAACCATGCATAACGATGGCAA
>JBLZXS010000014.1:0-3459 GCA_050285325.1 Acinetobacter sp. | reverse complement strand
TTGCTCAGGAAAACCGTATTAATCGAGACAAAACGCATCGGTAAAACAAAGCTCACCAAGGCTGTCAACGCCAGTAGATACCAGGCACTTTGTTGCAGCGGCGTCAGTGCATATAAAGCTGCACCCATCACACTACCCAAACTAAAAACTTTCAGTGAACCCAGACGCTGCACCAAGACACCGATCGGCAGCGCCATAAACAAGATGCCGACACTTTGCGCTGCCGCAATCAGTCCCAACTGAAGCTCAGTCGCCTCAAGTTGCACGGCGTACAATGAAATCAGGATACGGGCAACGCCCACACCTAAACCGGCAATAATCGTCAGCAGCACAAAACTACTCATGAATTTCGCGGTTAATGGTGTAGTGACCACATTGCTTTCAATTGGATTCATAACCACATTCCTGACTTATTTCGGCTGGCCACTGGCATTAAATGCACGCCAATAGTTCTGCAAATTCAGTTCTTTCAAGGCATTGTTCAGGTACTTAGGCTCATACCAGGTTTTGGTATCCACATCGCGGCGGATGAGTTTTGCCTCTTTGGCAATTTTTAAAGCACTGTCGATTTGCGAACGATGAAATTCATCCAGTAAGGGGCTGTTACGATCTTTGAGGTTCCACCCATCCCAGGTTTTTTGATAGTCGACCAATGGAATCCCGCTTTGTGACCAGAGCTTATATTGGGTGCCACGGTTGGCTTCTTCTGAGCTCCACTGTGCCTGTTTAATCAGCGTGGTGACTACACGTTGCGTCACTTCCGGATACTGTTTTTCAAAACTTTCGGTTACCCAGAAATGGGTCAAAGCAGAAACTTTAGGATCTTTGATTTCAATTAAGGTCTTTGCGACTCCACGTGAAACCAAACTAAAAGGCGAAGTAATCGTGGCATCAATATCCCCTGTTGCCAGTGCCGTACGTGCTGAATAACTATCTTGTGAAATTACGCGTAAATCGCGTTCAGTTAAGCCATATTTTGTTAAAAGGCGGTTAAAGACAATTTGGCCATTGGTGCCTTTAAAAATAGAGAATTTTTTCCCTTTTAAATCGGCAAAACTTTTTGCACCAGAATCTGCAGGTACGGCCACATAGACCGGCCCAAAACGCCCAGTAGAAAACAGTACTTTGGTTTTAAGTCCTGTAGAGCGCCCAACCAATGACGGTAAATCTCCATGAAAAGCAAAATCGACTTTCCCATTGGCAAGTGCTTCATTGGTTGCAGGGCCTGCACCGGGGAAAAATAACCAAGTGACTTTAATGCCATCTTTCTTAAATTCCTGTTCCAGCACCCCGCGTGCTTGTGCAGTTGCAATAAAGAAACCTCCAAGTCTCGGTTTTCCACCTTCGCCTGCACCTGACATAGAAATACGAATTTCTTTCGGGTTGGCTGCATGCAGTTGCAAGCTGAGTCCCAGTGCCGATAAGGCCAAGAATGTGGCTGCATTTTTTTTAGAGAAAAGCTTCATATCTAACGATCCTGTATAAATTAAATAATTGAATTAAAAGGTGTATTGGAATTGCGCTTGCAATTCGTTGGTGTCTTTTTGGGTGGTTCTTTGTATGTCGTAGATATAGTGATTCAGCTGCAATTGAAACTTAGTGGTTTGGGCAAAGAACAGGTTCAGGCCCAATGAATGAATGTCGTATTCGCCAATACGGCCACTTGCAGTATCGAGATAATCTTTCTGATTTTTATTCGGGTTATAGCTGTCATAACGGTAGTAACCCTGAATCGATTTTGGCCAGAAATCGTCAAATTTGGCATTGGATTTAATACTGTTATAGAACTGGTCACCCAAGGTATAAAACGCGGTAAAGGTATGCCCTTCTGCTTTGGCTTCTTTTATGGCAGGCACAGTCGTGTCGATGTAATCGGTTTTACCTTGCAGATATTCATAGGTCACACCAAAGGGTGCATGGTTGTAATAGACATCGAAACCAAGACGATCACGTTTCGCCTTGTTATCGCTGATGCCAGAGCCGGATAATTTTGCTTCGCCTTTGATATAAGACGCACCGACTTTAAATTCACGTAACCAGCTGGCATAGTCCACCGGCAAAGTGAATGCCACACGGCCGATATAGTCTTTGCCGTTATTGTCATCGGTTTTATTGCTGCCATTGCCGTTGGTCACACCAATGGCGTACTCAAACAACGGTGCACGGTAGTTCGCGCCGTAGTCGACAAAGGGCTTTGCATCGCCACGCACAATCAGGCCATTTTGGCGGGTAAATAAACCTAAGTAAGTTGATGCAGTTGCAGTGCTAATGGTGGGACGCAAATCTTCCGGTGATTGAACATCCAGCCCAAAAGGCAGAAGCTGCTGACCTAGGGTTAGATTCAAGCGTGGAATTTCTGCACCGCCATTGGTCGAAAATACGTGATAGCGCAGGTAGGCATCGAGCAGGTTAAAATTACTGTTATTGCTGCCATCATTACGTTTTGAATAACCGAACGATGCCTGATAATCGAGGTTTTTGCCTTCGTTATAATCTTTAAATAAATTACCGCGCACCCCAAGCAACGCCGTACCGATATCAAAGGTCGATTTTGGCGTATTGGGTGCGGTGTTATTGTCCTGCACATTGGCACGCAGTTGAACTGTACCGAATAAAGTTGTATCACGTGTCGACTTGACCGTTTGGCGTTCGTACTGACGCGACTGGTCATATTTATAGTTTTCTAAATCGGTACGTAAACCTTCAATATCATCCGACGTTGCCGGCGTTGGGCCTGCAGCCAGTTCAGATCCCTCAGTATCTTCACTACTATAACTTTCTACGCTGTCATTCACCGGTATAAAAGCAGCTTTGGGTTGTGCTTCGACTGCGTTTAAGCGTTGTTGCAGGCTTTCAATTTGTTGTTTCAAGCTGCTCAGCTGTTGTTGTAAGTCAGCATCACTGGCAAAACTCAATGGACTGCTTGCAGATAAAATCAATGCCACTGCAAGGTTTAACGATGTTTTTTTCATACTCTCATTTCACTTCTTTTTCTGCCCCAAAGCGCAAAGCTGCCCCAACCCCAAGCCAAAGACCTGGGGGTAAATGTAGTGCGTGGGAAATACGGGTTATGCGGCCTGTTTCTTCTTCAGTTTTTCTTTATTTCCTGAAACGAACTTCGGATGATTCACGTGATCAATAATCCAGATCATTCAACAGCCATTTTTAAATTGATTTCTATTGATGACAGCATGTATAGCCACACATGGTCATGCACATCACTAAATCAGCTGAAGTCATGTGAGCTATACTCAAGCACTGCGGTTTTACTTTTAAATGGTTTAAATTTGGCATAGGTTTTGACCTATTCTTCATAGTTTAGTTCCTGTTATTTCGCAACAACTATGCCAACTCAACAAATCATTGTTTTAAATAAATTTACTATTTTTATTCCAACCAGGCATGTTGGTTTTAAGGCGGAATGTGTGTTGATCTTTCAACACCTGCTTATTTAAATTC
>JBLZXS010000013.1:0-5643 GCA_050285325.1 Acinetobacter sp. | reverse complement strand
TTGAACACCCACTACAAATTTGAAGATACTGATAAAGAATAATGCATAAAAGCCCGCATATTTTAGCAAATATGCGGGCTTTTAGGGAAAAAATGTTGCTTAAATTTAATGAATCACGATGAAACGGTTTGTACAAGCTTTAACCAGAACAATTCAATCGACTTTTCAATACCTTTGGCATCCAGCCCAGCCTGTTGCAACATTTGTGCATGTGAAGCTTGGTGCATAAAAATATCGGCTAAACCTAAATTCAAAATCGGTTTAACAATTTGTGCTTGTGCCAGATATTCATTCACCGCACTCCCCGCGCCGGCCATCACTGCATGTTCCTCAACAGTGACGAATAAACTGGTGGTGCTGGCAAGTGCTGCAATCATCTGTTCATCTAAAGGTTTCACAAAGCGCATGTTGACGACACGAACGCCAACATCATGTATTTGTGCCAATGCTTGTGCTGCTTCAATTGCAACCGTTACACGACTACCGAATGCCAGAATACTGATCTGATCTTCTTGAGATTCATTAAAACTGGCCACAATTTCCGCTTTGCCAATCTCTAAAGCAGTCAATTTTGTCTGAATTTCTACTCCGACCCCATTACCGCGTGGGTAACGTACCGCTGCAGGGCCATTGTACTGATAAGCGGTATGCAACATTTGACGACATTCATTTTCGTCTTTCGGCGCCATGATCACGATATTCGGTACGGTACGCATAAAGGCATAGTCATAAGCGCCAGCATGGGTCGGACCATCCTCACCTACCAAACCGGCACGGTCGATGCCAAAAGTGACATCGAGATTCTGTAAGGCGACATCGTGAACCAGTTGATCATAACCGCGTTGCAAGAAAGTCGAATAAATTGCAACCACCGGTTTTAAGCCTTCACAAGCCATACCCGCAGCCAAAGTCACGGCATGCTGTTCAGCAATCGCGACATCGAAAAAGCGTTCAGGAAATTGCTTGGCAAACTGCACCATGCCCGACCCCTCACACATTGCAGGGGTAATCGCGAGTAAGCGGTCATCTTGTGCTGCTTCGTCACATAACCACTGCCCAAACACATCCGAATATTTAGGTGCGGTGTTGACTGCAGGGACTGAATTTATTTTGCTAATCGCATGGTATTTAATTTGATCTGCTTCAGCAGGTACAAAACCTTTACCTTTTTTAGTATAGACATGAATTAAACGCGGCCCTTTACGTTTTTTCAATGCGTCAAAAACTTGCACCAGTTGATTGACATCATGTCCATCGAAAGGACCGAAGTAGTCAAAACCAATGGCTTTAAATAAATTATCGGCTGCCTCTGTTGCTGCACTGTGTAAACGTGAATTATAGGTCCACGCAGGATGCGGCTGAACAAAAGCCTCGCCTGTTTCTGAAATATTGACTGATTGGCCACTTTCCCAGATTGCCGCCAGATGCTTGGCAAAACCACCGGTACTGCATGAAATCGACATGTCATTGTCATTCAGTACCACGATTAAATCAGCATTATGGGCCACTGCATCGTTCATGGCTTCAAAAGCCATTCCCGCAGTCATGGCTCCATCTCCAATAATGGACACCACTTCACACGGGTCTTTTTGGTATCGACGTGCCAACGTCATACCCAGTCCAGCAGAAATTGCTGTTGAGGAATGCCCTACCCCAAAGGTATCAAATACCGACTCTTCACGGGCAGGAAAAGCAGCCAAGCCATCTTTGGCACGAATAGTGATAAGTTGTTCACGGCGACCGGTTAAGGCTTTATGTGGATAGGCCTGATGACCGACATCCCAAATTAAACGGTCATGCGGGGTATTAAAACAATAGTGCAAAGCCACTGTCAGTTCGATCACACCCAGATTGGCACCAAAATGCCCTCCGCTTTGGCCTGCTGCATACAAAATGTACTGACGCAACTCATCCGCCACTTTTTCTAATTGGCTGCGCTCGAGCAATCGTAATTGTTGCGGATGATCAATTGTATCCAGCAACGGTGTTACAGGGCGATGAGTCGGTATTTCTGTATACAACATAAATGGCAAAGCCTTCTAAAGCCTGGCAAATCCTAAGCTAGGTAAATGGGTTATTCGAGCCTACACAATGGTCGAATTGTATCACCTTTAAATCAGCCACATTTCTAGCGATGCAGTTTAGAGGCAAATCTCTAACACTGGGTGTTTGTTCATGAGCGAGATTATCCTGAATAATCTTACTATTTATCAACCATTATCGTTCGCTTTATACAAAAAAGAAAATCTTCTGCATAATTTCAGCTTAGCAATTCTACCAATGTCCAAGCATTACGCTATACTTTAGCCAATTAATGAACTATTTGACGGGTTAAGCAGTGCCTATAGAGTTTGTCGCAACTTCAAGATTACCAACCGCTTTTGGTGAATTTAAAATCACTGTATTTCAAGATCCTCAAACCGGTGAAGAACATGTCGCACTTTCTAAAGGACTCGATACTCCACCGACCGATCCAGTTCTGGTTCGTATTCACTCTGAATGTTTAACCGGTGATGCCTTTGCTTCACTGAAATGTGATTGCGGACCGCAACTTCAAGCAACACTCAAATTAATTAATGAGGTCGGTCAAGGGGTGGTTTTATATTTGCGCCAAGAAGGTCGTGGTATTGGACTCACCAATAAAATTCGTGCCTATGCCCTGCAAGATCAGGGACATGATACCGTAGATGCGAATCTGATGTTGAACTTGCCAGCCGATGCGCGACGTTACGACATGTGCACCATCATGCTGGATCATTTAAAGGTGAAACAGGTCAAACTGGTGACCAACAATCCTTCAAAAATTACCGCATTAGAAGAACTTGGCATTGATGTGGTTGCTCGTGTTCCGCTGACTGTGGGTTTAAATCCATTTAATGCAGACTATCTAAAAACCAAACATGAACGTATGGCGCACATGTATAAAAAAGGTGACTTCTAATTCACTTTGCAAAGCCTTATAAATCATAGTATTCAGGGATTTTTTACAAGATGTTAAAAAATCCCTTACTTTTTTTATGACTTTATGTTTTGATGTATTCAGTCCTTAAAATCATGCAATAGAGGTCATCTATGCAGAACCCAACTTCAGCTGATATTCAACGCGTTCGCGAATTTCTCCTGGATTTACAGGCACGCATTTGTGCAGGTTTAGAACAACGAGAATTAGAGAGTGGCGGCACTGCTCAATTTGAAATTGATGATTGGGAACGCCCGGAAGGTGGCGGGGGTCGTTCACGTGTTTTGCAAAATGGTACTGTGATTGAAAAAGGTGGTGTGATGTTTTCTCACATCAATATTTCAAAATTACCGGCGTCGGCAACCGAACGTCACCCACAAATTGCCGGAGCGAAAGCACAAGCCTTGGGTGTATCGCTGGTGATTCATCCCAAGAACCCGAATGTTCCCACCTCACATGCCAACGTGCGTTTGTTTGTGGCAGAGCCTGAAGGACAAGATCCGGTATGGTGGTTTGGCGGTGGCTTTGACTTGACCCCTTTCTATCCGGATGATCAGGATGTGCTGGCGTGGCATCAAAAAGCGCATGATCTTTGCGCACCCTTTGGTGACACGGTTTATACCGAACACAAAAAGTGGTGTGATGACTACTTCTATTTGAAACATCGCGATGAACAACGCGGTGTCGGTGGATTGTTCTTTGATGACTTAAATCAGTGGGATTTCGAAACCTGCTTTAAATACATTCAGGCAGTCGGCAATGGTTACCTAGAAGCGATCCTGCCGATTTTCCAGCGCCATCAAAATCAACCTTATACCAAAGCACAGCGCGACTTCCAGCTCTATCGTCGTGGCCGTTATGTAGAATATAACTTGGTTTATGACCGCGGTACCTTGTTTGGTTTACAAACCGGTGGACGTATCGAATCAATTTTAGTCAGTATGCCACCGCTTGCCGCATGGTCATATCGTCCTGAGTGGGATAAAGATTCAGCTGAGAAACGCTTAACGGATTACTATTTAAAACCACAGGAGTGGTTAACTGAACTGCAATCGTAAACAATATATTTAAAAATTTTCCTCCCTTTTTCCAATTTGGAAGAAGGGTTTTTTTATATTGGGTGTTTGACTGAAATTTAAAAACAAGATCCTGAGCGCAATAAAAAGTTTTTAAACCCATGTTTTTATAAAATAAAAAGTTTTCGAAAGTTCATCCCCAAGCTCACTGCTGACATATTTCCTTACAGCACTAGACTCTGTAGATTTTATAAAATCGTTTAGACTAAGAAACTCAATTGATTATTCACATATATTTAAAAAGCACATATCAATTAAAAAAATCGTGCTTTAGGAAGCCTACAATGTTAGATAAAATTTTAAATCACAAGGTGATGCTATTTTGGTCCATTTTCACCCTCATCCTATGTTCCATTGCAATTACTTTATCCTCAGACAATACGCTTTCTGATAGTTTATCCATTACATTCAGTGTATTTGCTGGACTTGCCTTGTTCTTTACAGCAGCAATGTGGCTCGAAGATATGGTGCACGAAATCTGTAATCCTTAAGATTATTTCAATCCTGTTTAATTTTTTCCGTTTCCCTCTTAATTTTATAGACCTTTCACTTTTTATTTTCTTCCGTCATCTGACTTTAGCCTGATTTAAAAATCACGTATATTGAATGCCATTTCCGCACATGGACTTTGTGAAATGAGCAAACAATTCGCGGTGGTTGGCCATCCCATCGAACAATCACGTTCACCAGAACTTCATCAGGCTTTTGCACAAAAAACAGGAATTGACCTGCATTACAGCAAACGTCTTGCCCCACTGGATGGTTTTGAAGCCAATATCAAAAGCTTCTTTGCGGAGGGCGGTCTGGGCATGAACGTGACTGTACCGTTTAAAGAGCAAGCCTTTGCTCAATGCCAAGTTCTTACGGAACGCGCCAAAATTGCCAAAGCGGTGAATACCCTGTGGATGCAGGATGGCAAGCTATATGGCGATAATACCGATGGTCAGGGCCTGGTCGATGCCATTAAAGCCCTGGATTGGAACTTGGAAAATACTGATCTTTTAATTATCGGTGCTGGCGGTGCAACCCGTGGTGTGGTTTATCCATTGGTTCAAGCGGGGGCGAAAAAAATCGTGATCGCCAATCGTACCCTGAGCCGCGCCGAGCAACTGGTTGCCGATTTAAAGGATGCCGTTCCGCAGGCCACACTTGCTGCCATTTCTTTAGATGATTTGGCAGGTGAGTTTGATCTTGTGATTAATGCAACCTCTGCCAGCCTGAGTGGTGATGCACTGGTGTTACCTGAATCTTTACAGTTTAAACATGCATATGAAATGGCCTATGGCAAACCATCAAGCTTTCTCGATCAGGCCAAAGCCCGCGGTATTCCAACTTCTGAAGGCTATGGAATGCTGGTAGGTCAAGCGATTGAGTCTTTTTCAATCTGGAACGGGATAAAACCTGAATTGAAAGATTTTCTTTAACCGCTTTATATAAAGTCACTGAAAAGAAGTAAACCCTTGCTTCTTTTCAAGATTTAATCCCAAAAATGGATTTGAATTGGATTTTATGACAATATGATCTATTCCATCCATTCCATGAAATTATTAAAATACTCACCTATCCAAAACTTAAAAGATACAATAACAGCCTAATTTAACTGCTATT
>JBLZXS010000012.1:0-14440 GCA_050285325.1 Acinetobacter sp. | reverse complement strand
GAATTTACCATGATCGAATTCTACCAAGCTTATGCAGATTACAAAGACTTGATGGCTTTGACTGAAAATATGCTTGAAAAATTGGCAATCGATATTTTGGGTTCTACCGATGTGCCTTATCAAGGTGAAGTATTCAGCTTCAAAGGCCCATTCAAAAAAATCTCGATGTTTGATGCGATTCTTGAATATAACCCGCAGCTTAGCGCAGAAAATGTTTCTGATCGTGAGTTCTTGGCTAAATTTATTCAGGAAGAATTGAAAGAACAGGTAAAACCAGGTTTTGGTCTGGGTAGACTTCAAACTATCGTATTTGAAGAAACGGTAGAAACAAAACTTCGTCAACCAACCTTTATTACGGAATACCCAGCGGAGACTTCACCGCTTGCACGCCGTAATGACACTAATTCACACATTACAGACCGTTTTGAGTTCTTTATCGGTGGTCGTGAGTTGGCTAATGGCTTCTCGGAGTTAAATGACCCGATTGACCAAGCAGAACGTTTCCAGGCACAAGTTGCAGAGAAAGATGCAGGTGATGATGAAGCGATGCATTATGATGCGGACTTCATTGAAGCACTTGAATATGGTCTTCCACCTACAGCAGGTCAAGGTATTGGTATTGACCGCTTGGTGATGTTGTTTGCTGATGCAGCCAGTATTCGTGATGTGATTTTATTCCCGCATATGCGTCATAAAAACTAAGTTATGTTGCAAAAAAACCCGCTTAAAAGCGGGTTTTTTATTATGAGCAATTACAACATTAATAAATTAAATCATTGCAAAAGCAACTTAAAGAAAATAAGGTAACCGCATAATTAAGTCTTGAGAATGTAAAGAAAATGTTTCTAAAAAAAACACTATTTATAACAATGATGACGAGCGCATCATCTGCAATTTTTGCTCAAGGGCTGGTTTTAAATGATGAAAATCTAAGAACTGATTTAAACTGGTTAAGCCAGCAAGGTGTAATTCAAATCAGTACATCAACATGGCCAATGAGTGGAGATGAAATTCAGCGTGTGCTTGTTTCGGCCAAAGTTTCCAATAATGCGCAACAGAAAGTTGTTAATTCAGTTCAAGCTGCAATTAAAGCAGATAATAATAAGTTTAAAGCAGGTTTATTTGCTGAATCGGATAGAAAAAATATCCCGCAAACATTTGGAGATACGCAAAAATCCCAATATCAAGCTGCTTTAGAATTTAATACCGGTGGTGAGAATTGGGATGCCAAAATACGTGTCAATGGGGAAAAAGATCCACAAATTGATAATGACCAAGATGTAAATGTCGAAGGGTCTTATATTGCTGCAAAGCTTTGGAACCAATGGTTGATTGCTGGTCAAATTCCCACTTATTGGGGGCCAGGGCATGATGGCAGTTTAATCCGGGGTGATGCGAGTCGTCCTGTATATGGTTTTACAGCTCAGCGTGCAGAACAAAAAGCATTTGAAACAAAATGGCTGTCCTGGATTGGATCTTGGCAATATCAAGCTTTTGCAGGTCAGTTAGATAATTATACTGCTGTGCCTGATGCCAAACTGGTAGGACTACGATTAACGGCGCAGCCTTTAGCTTATTTGGAATTGGGCGTCTCACGTACTTTTCAAATTGATGGAGAAGGTCAACCAGGTAGTGCTAAAGCTTACTGGAATGCATTTATTGGTAAAGATAATGAATGTAATAGTGAAGGATGTAGTGGTGAAGGAAATGCCTCTAACCAAATTGCGGGATTAGATGCACGTCTAAATTTACAACAATTGTTCAATGTTCCAATGGGTTTCTATGGTCAATTTGTTGGAGAAGATGAATCCGGATTATTACCTGCTAAAAAAATGTATCTTGCAGGTGTGGATTACTCGTCAAGTTTTAAAAATATGCCTTACCAGCTCTACACGGAGTGGGCAGATACCCGTACCAATGGAGAAGCGCGGGGAATTTCTTATAACCATCACATTTATACCGATGGTTATTATCAACATGGTTTTCCTTTAGCACATGCGATTGGCGGTGATGCACAAATGTATTCTGCAGGTGGTGATATTCGCTTTGACCCTATGAACCGTTTGAGTGGTCGCGTGTTATTGGCCAAATTCGATCAGGCAGCAAATAGTCCAAATAGTCGCCTAACCAATCTAGCTTTTCCTCAAAAGGATGAAATTAAAGCCTTGGATTTGACCTGGTCACATTATATTAAACCCGATGTGCCGCTAAAGATTAATGGTTGGGTAAGTGATTCAGATGTGAATGGTCGTGATGGTGGTGCATCGATTGGGATAGAATTTCCACTGGATCAGACACTTTTGAATTAATAATTTTTTGTAGTAAAAGATCCCGCATAAGTGGGATTTTTTATGGCTCATAGAATTTGAAGTGTATTTCTTAAATTTTTGAGTATTCATCTTAAAAAATATAAATTTTAGACAAAAAAATACGCAATGATTGGGGTGACCACTGCGTAGAACAACGAATCTGTTTGCACAGTTTCGGTTAAGGAGAATGTTAGAACTCTACTGAGCTCTAAGCACTCGGAGTATAATAAAATGAATGCTAAGTCATTTCATATGGTTTTCAGTTAAGTTGTGTTAAGTAAAGTTAATCACTATAGGTTAGTGTGATTAATTTCTCACTAATTTGCTATAAAAAAAGCCCTTTGATTAAAAAGGGCTTTTCTAATTTAAAGTAGGCTTAGAAATGAAAAACGCCTAAACCCGATTTAACTTCATCAAGGGTTTGTTGGGTAATATCGCGGCATTTATCGGTGCCTGTTTTTAAAATATCCATGATGTAATCTGGATCTTTCGCAAGTTCCATACGACGTTCACGAATAGGCGTAATCAATTCTTTTAAAACCCCTTCAAGACGTTTTTTTACCGTACCATCGCCTAAACCGCCACGACGGTAATGCGCTTTTAACTCTTCAAGTTCTTCTTTATTGGTATCGAATGCATCTAAATAGGTAAATACCACGTTGCCTTCAACCTGACCCGGATCTTCAACACGAAGATGGTTTGGATCGGTATACATCGCATTGACTGCTTTTTTGATGTCTTTATCTGAAGCATCTAAAACAATGGTATTCCCCAAAGATTTTGACATTTTCGCCTTGCCATCAAAACCAGGTAAACGACCGACATTGGAAAGCAGTGCTTTACATTCAGGTAAAATCTCATGGCCGATTTGACGGTTTAAACGACGAACAATCTCGTTGGTCTGTTCAATCATTGGAATCTGGTCTTCACCCACAGGGACTACAGTTGCTTTAAAAGCAGTAATGTCGGCTGCTTGTGCCACTGGATAGCACAGGAAACCTGCTGGAATATCACGTTCGAAACCACGCATCTGAATTTCAGACTTAATGGTTGGATTACGTTCTAAACGCGATACTGTCACAAAGTTTAAATACAACATGGTAAGTTCATTCAATGCCGGTAAGCAGGATTGAACACAGATTGTGGTTTTGGTTGGATCAATACCCACGGCCAAATAGTCGGTTGCCACTTCAATAATATTGCGACGGACTTTCTCGAAGTTGTCTGCGTTATCTGTTAAAGCTTGAGCATCGGCAAGAAGAAGATGTTGATGGTGAGAATCCTGTAGTCCGACACGTGAACGTAAAGAACCTACAAAATGACCTAAATGAAGTTGTCCGGTTGGGCGGTCGCCAGTCAAAATAACAGGACGATTGTCTTGATTGCTCATTATCTCTCTATTCCAAAGTAGTTAGCACTACATTTATATGCGCATGAATGGCCATATTGTACGGCATAATGTTTTTGAATGTCAGGCACTATAAAAACAGAAGCTTGAAAAAATATGAAGAATTTAATGAAGTTGATACAGTTTTTTAAACTATTTCTATTTAAAATACAGAATAGTAACTTTAAGGATAAAAAGAATGGCGAGTAGCTTATTAATATTATTAGATGATATTGCCACCGTATTAGATGACGTTGCTGTAATGAGTAAAATGGCGGCAAAAAAAACCGCAGGGGTATTGGGAGATGATTTAGCCCTTAATGCTCAGCAAGTAAGCGGTGTTCGTTCTGAACGTGAACTTCCCGTGGTGTGGGCCGTAGCAAAAGGCTCTTTCATTAATAAGTTAATCCTGGTTCCTTTGGCCTTATTGATTAGTGTGGTTGCACCTTGGCTCATCAATCCTTTGTTGATGATTGGTGGTTTATTCTTATGTTATGAAGGTGTGGAAAAAGTTCTGCATAGCTTACATCATAAAAAAGCCAAGACAGAAGAAGCCGCTGAAGCAGAACTCACTGCAATTGAGACAGATTTAGCGACCTTTGAAAAAGATAAAGTGAAAGGTGCGGTTCGTACTGATTTTATTTTATCTGCTGAAATTGTGGTGATTTCATTGGGTACGGTTGCCACCGCTGCTTTTGGCACAAAAGTCATGGTGCTTTCAGTGATTGCCATTTTAATGACTGTAGGTGTTTATGGTTTTGTGGCCATGATTGTAAAAATTGATGATCTGGGGATGTATTTAACTAAACAGGCATCAAAACTTAAACAAAGCGTTGGTCGTGGATTGTTGGCATTTGCACCAAAGTTGATGAAAACCCTGACGATTGTTGGAACGATTGCGATGTTCCTGGTCGGTGGCGGGATTATCACGCATGCCGTTCCACTATTTCATCATTTGATGGAAGATTCTGTAGATCATATTCAGCATATTCCAACTGTCGGTAATATCGTGGGTGCACTGGCACCGACTTTAATTAATTTGGTCATTGGTTTTGTGGCTGGTTTATTGGTTTTGGTGGTGATTAACATGATCCAAAAGTTTTGGCCGAAATCAAAACAAGCCTAATCAGAAAAAGCTCGCTAAAGTTAGCTAAAGCAAACTAAAAGGAATATCACTATGCGCTGGAAAGGACGTCGTGTAAGTACCAATGTGGAAGACCGCCGTGGTGGAGCCGGTGCTAAAGCAGGTGGTATTAGTATTTTAGGGCTTGTGGTTGCATTTGTGGCCTGGAAGTTTTTTGGCGTTGATCCTCAACAAGCTTATCAAGCCACCAAACAGGTCACCTCACAATCACAACCGGCTGAAACCCGAGGTCTGGATAATCCGACTCCGGAACAGCAAGAAGCGATGGATTTTGTCGGTACCGTATTGGCTGATACTGAAGATACCTGGACGCAAGTGTTCCAGCAGCAATTGAATAGCCAGTATGTGGCCCCTAAACTGGTGATGTTTAGTGGTGTAGTGAATTCAGGCTGTGGTACAGCACAATCTGCAATGGGGCCTTTCTATTGCCCAACAGATCAGAAAGTGTATATCGATACTGCCTTCTTTAAAGATATGCGCCAGCAAATGGGTATTTCGGGTGAGCAGAACAGCACTGAATTGTCACGCCAAGATCAAGCGGGTGATTTTGCCCAAGCCTATGTGGTCGCACATGAAGTGGGGCATCATCTTCAAACGTTGCTTGGTATTTCCGATCAAGTGCAAAAGGCACGAGCTCAAAGCAGTCAAGTACAAGGCAATCAATTGTCGGTACGTCAGGAATTACAAGCCGACTGTTTTGCCGGTATTTGGGCACATCATAATCATCAACGTACTCAATTCTTGGAGCAAGGTGATATTGAAGAAGCCATGGATGCTGCACATAAAATTGGTGATGATTACTTACAGAAACGTTCAACAGGGCAGGTGGTACCAGACAGCTTTACTCATGGCAGTAGTGAACAGCGCATGAAATGGTTTCAAGCTGGTTTGAAATCCGGAAATATTAACGATTGTGATACTTTCAATCAGGCCATTTAAATAAACTTCTTTCATAAGTCCCTTTTATTTCCCCCTCTGGGAAAAATAAACAGGATGTTCATCATGATGCAAGACATCGAATAGAATCAAAGAATAAAAAAGAGGATTTAAAAATCCTCTATTTTATTTGTTTTTGCTTAGCGGCTTAAAAACTTTTTAAAGTTGCGAATAATTCGAATCGATACATAAAGTGCTGCAAGGGCAAAGAGCACGATACTAAAAACAATGTATTTTAAACTGGCAATATCGGCCTGATAAAACTGCTGAATTTGTTGTTTGGAATAAGACCAATATTGCTGCTTTTGAGTGCGGCTATCTTGATAACTAATATTTTCAATATAATGCTGCGGGCCTACTTTTAACAGGTCTAACTGCTGTATTTGTCGGGTATGTGACTGGTTATATTCATCGGTACAAATATCTTGCAGATAATGTTCGCAGTTTAACTTGGCAATATAGCCATTTTGAGCAATCACAATAAAAATCGCTTGATCTGGTCGTTTATTATTGGAAACCAGAACCAATTGCTCTTGAGCAGTCGATTTTAGCTTAACTTGCGTCGCTTGCTGGAACTGCTGATCGGCCTGTAAAATTTCTTTGCTTTTAGAATAGGCGCTGAAAAATAACGCCAATGTAATGAGAAAAATGATAACTGCAAAAAAAAGTCGAAATGTTGTTTTAACTGTTTCATGCATGGGTAAATTCAACTAAATGCGGAGATTAAAAAAGGGAAGGACTAGACTAAGTGTGCTCAGGTTTACCTATGTTAAATCATTACTAAAAATATGTAAAAAAACTTAACTATTTTGTTTGCCTAACAAAAAATCGGTAAACTGATTCAGTTAATAAATGTTATTCAATGAAATATTTTAATTGGAAATAGTTAGATGAATTCGCTTTATTCCAATGCCTCGCTAAAATTGGAACTTTAATGGGAAATTTCTTTTTTCTTCAAGTCTTTACCGTCATTTTTGCACTTTCTATTGCTACGACAATTTTTAATAAACGTATTTTGGGCTTCCCGCAAGCCATTGGGGTACCGATTGTCTCGGCGATCTTTGTGTTTATTTTACAATGGGGCGCAAGCTTACTCAGTGGTAATCAGTTTATAACAATTAATATTCACAATATTGAAGAAGCTGTTCGTCATATTGATTTTTATGACTTTTTAATTAATGGGGTGATTTGTTTTATCCTGACTTCTTCCGCATTAAAATTTAAAGTATCTGATTTAAAAAGTCACTGGAAGCCGATTAGTATCTTGGCGAGTATTGCTTTGGTTCTTTGTGCGGTCTTTTTCGGCGTCACCCTATACGGCTATCAATTTCTGATTGGCAAGCATGTTGATTTATTGGTTCTGCTCTTATTAGGTGCTGCCTTAGGCGCAACTGACCCGATTGGGGTGAAAGGTGTTTTAAGCTCAGTCCGTGCGCCGCATCATCTGATTGTGAAACTCGAAGGCGAGTCACTGTTTAATGATGCCATGTGTATTGCGGTATTCATGACCTTGTTGAATGTGTTGCAGGGTGAACATTTTACCATTCTCGGCACTTTAGAAACCTTGCTTTATGAAATTGTGGTGGCGATTATTATTGGCTGGGGCTTTGGTCTGGGCATTTTAAGATTACTTCGTGGCAAACATGAAATGGAATCTTTAATCTTGACCACAGCATTACTGGCTTGTGGTTCCTATCTGGTTGCCTTGTTTGCGCATGCTTCTGCTCCAATTGCTTGTGTCATTGGCGGTCTGGTGGTCGGCAATAAATGGAAAGAAATTTTACAAGAACGCGAAATTCGTGAAGTTAATCATTTTTGGCATACCGTTGAAGGTATTATCAATTCATTTTTATTTACGTTGATTGGTCTTGAACTGTTTATTTTAGATTTAAGTATCAGTTTGATTTTAGGCGGTATTGTTGCATTTATTATTTTGCATGCTTCGCGCTTTGCTGCAAACTATCTATCTTTTGCGTTTTTCCCTAGCTTCCGCAATAAAAGTTATAACGGTAGTTTGGCCATTTTATCATGGGGAGGGGTGCGTGGAGGGATCTCACTTGCCTTGATCTTGGCGGTAGCCAATATTCCGCAGCTAAGTGAATATAGCAGTATCTTAATTGGTTATACATTTATTGCCGTATTACTTTCTGGTCTGGTTTGTGGCCTCGGTTTGCCGGCTGTGATGAATGCGTTCTATTATAACCCGAATGAAGAAAAGACTGGTTTTAAAGGCTGGTATCAACGCATGTGCCATAAAATGAACAAGAAAGGCTTTCAGTATATTGTCGGTGAAGACGCCAATGGTAATGAAACCATTACGGTATATAATCCTGATGCCTTGATTGATGAAAAGGCCGAAGATGGCGTTGCGGTGATGCATAATCCGGAAAAGGTACAGGTAGTAAAACGTTTGGAAAGCCCAGATAATTTCTAGTTGCGTGAGTAAAAAAGTCCTTTTTAGGGCTTTTTTATTATCCAATCAATAGGAATCTCTATTTCTGTAATCAATCTATTTTTTATAATCTCGTATGTTTTTTAGCTTGAGATCTTGGTTTTGCAGTTTAATTTAGATCTGTTTGAAAGCTGTATATTTATGAAGAAAAGAATTTATATTAAACATTATTCTCGAAGCTCTGTTTATCTTAATAATTTTTAGCTAAGAATATTTTCTAAATAAAATAGTTGCATCAGAAATTGAATTGGACAATTGAAGGAAAATCAATGCAGGAACATTTGAATACATCAAGTGATGAATTAGCCCGTCAGATCTTGCAAGTAGTGGCACTTATTCCTTATGGCAAAGTGGCTTCATATGGACAAATCGCCAAGATGGCAGGGTTACCAAAACATGCGCGTTTAGTGGGTTATGTTTTAAAGCACTTAGATACAGATGCGAAAATTCCTTGGCACAGAGTGATTAATTCACAAGGAAAAATTAGCCTAAGTAAATTAGATGATCAGGGTGACAATATTCAACGCTCGAAATTATTGGCAGAAGGCGTAATGGTAATTGGAGATAAGATTAATTTAAAACAATATCAGTGGATGAATGATTGATAGTAATAGAGAATACTTGGTAAGGAGCATTTTCCCACCTTTAGAAAAAGATGGGAAAGAGCAAAATAATGATTATTCACGCACAATAAGCACAGGAATATGCGATTCACCCAGTAAGCTTTGTGCAACGCTACCTAGGAAAAGCTTTTTGAAGCCTGTACGACCATGCGAACCAATAATAATTAGGTCGGCATGAGTTTCTTGCGCTGCTTGGACAATTTCACGGTGAATGACTTGTCCTTCAAGAAGTCTGGTCTCTACCTCAATACCTTGTTCATGAAATTTTGCTTTTGCTGCATCCAAGGATTCAATAATGGCTGCACGAGCACGTTCAATTAAATCGTTGGTTTGATTGGCAGAAATATATTCCGCTGCAATATAGGGATCCAGAGATAAAACTTGCACCACTGTAACTTTACTGCCAAATGCTTTAGCAAACTCAACCGCTTTTGCAACCGCGGCATAGGCAGTTTCTGAACCGTCAACAGGGACTAAAATATTTTGATAAGCCATGTGTATTTCTCCTTATAATCATCGCTAAAACGTATCACATTAAGACTATGATTTTTTGTTCATTAAAACCGTTGGAAATTTGATACTAGCTGTATTTTTAATAAAATAAAACCTAGTAATTTCATATGGATAATTAGCTCCATAAAAAATTATTTATAATTTAATCTAACATGTATTGGTTTAAAAATTAGAGGCTTTAAAACTAAAGTCTGATGAAATTGTAAGCATATTTTTTATTTGCAAGCATGTGTAAAAATAGAGCTGAACTGTCTTTAAAAAATTATCATATGATAAGTGTAGTAACGTATTAATAATGAAGTAGAAATGACTGAACTAAAACAATTGAATTGGCAACGTGATAATTTCGAAAATATTGAAGAAGCGTGGGAAGGTGATCTTTGGGAGAGAAAGCGTTTAGGAATTCAGCTTACAAATTATGTTGATCGTTTGCAGTGTGGTGCTGTATTGGCATTGGATGCACGTTGGGGTGAAGGTAAAACGTGGTTTGTGAGACATTGGAAAAAGCATTTAGAAAATGAAAACCATAACGTGATTTATTTAGATGTCTTTGCAAATGATTATTTAGAAGATCCTTTTCTGGTTATTGCCTCAGAAATAGCAGCAAAGTTAGATAAAACTGCAGATAAAGGATTAGTACGTAAATTTAAGAAAGCTGCAGCTATTATGCAACAAGGCTTGCTGACGTTGGCGCCAACTTTAATTGCTTCTATGATTAGTTGTGCTTTAACAAGTGGAGTTATTCCACTGATTAAAATTGATAGTGATTCTCTTAAAGATAAATTGGATGATGCAATTGATAAAGTGACTGACAATATTGGAGATAAAATTACTGAAGCAATCCAAAATAAAATTGATAGTTATGAAGAAGAAAAGAATACATTACTTTCTTTTAAGCAAACATTAGCTCAATTGGCAGAAAGTTTAGATAAGCCTTTAGTTTTTATTATTGATGAACTGGATCGTTATCGTCCTGATTTCGCAATTCGTTTGATAGAAAGAATTAAACATTTTTTGATATTAAGAATATTGTTTTTGTTTTAGTCATGGATAAAACACAGTTTTCAAAAGTTGTATGCCATAACTATGGATATGATGCAGAGATTAGTGAAGAGTATTTAGATAAGTTTATTGATTTTACAGTGGGACTAAATTTATTAGCACCTGATTTGATGGATAATTTTAAAATTAATATACATAGTGCCTTTAAAAATTTAGGAATAGATTTAAATAATCAAAATCTTGATGGTTGCATAGAACTCATAGATTTCTATGCGATAGAAAAAAAATATCAAAGAGAGCGATTTTGAAATTAGCAAGTCAGTTTGCATTACTCTATTCGCCTTATTTATTTATTAATAAAAATCAGTTGTTAATAATGTTTTTATTAAATCCTACATTTCTCTTAAAAAGTAATACCTCTTTGGAATTACTTAAAACTTTATTAGATCAAATGGATAATTATATTCAAGTGAATAAAGATGATTTTGAAAAATACCATGGAGAAAATTATAGAGCTGATAGTCATGTTACTGTATTAATGAGAAAGGCAAATTTCTTTCAAGAAGAACTTGGAATCTTAATTTTTATTCAATTAGTTGAATATTATGAACAGTTAGTTAACTCACAGAAAAGATTTAGCGTTGTATCAGTCCGAAACCTTAGACCAACCGATAATAAAGATTTTCGTAGTGGTTGGAAGAATTACATATTTGGAGGAATTTGATTTTTCAAAAATGCTCTTAATAAGTCAATATCTTTAGTCTGCAACTGTTCACGCATCTTTAAAAACTGCTTTTCATCTAAGTCATAGAGCTTAAGGGAAAGTAGTTTTTCTATATCAGCTTCGGAAAAACGGTATTTCATAATTTTTGCAGGCACACCGCCTACTACTGCATAAGGCGGCACGTCTTTGGTGACGACCGCACCTGTCGCCACAACTGCACCTTCACCCAGCTTCACACCCTGCATAATCATAGCACGTGAGCCAATCCAGCAACCATCACCAATCACGGTATCACTCGCAGGGACAAAACTACGGGTATCAAACGGAAACGCCGAAATCCAGTCAGTACGATGCAGTTGGTTACCACCCATCATAATTACGCATTCAGCACCAAAACAGACAAAATTCCCGATATAGAGCTGATCAATCGGCTTCTCAGGAGTTGCAGGTTTGTCATGTAAATAACGCACCACACAGCGTTCAAATCCTTGATCCCAATAGGCTGAATAATAGGAATAATTCCCTTTGATATGAATGTTCGGATTCTTCACCGTTTTAGAAATGAACTCGAACTCACACCAATGGTTTACAGGGGAATTAATCAGTTTTTCAAACATGGTGACAGCGTGCAGGAATGAGATAGGGAATTATAGCAAATCGAAGTCCGACATCTCGGAGAATGTAGAGACTTCAACCTATAAATATTGGGCTTAGATCTTGGAGTTTTGTAAAGCAGCCTCGGGAATACGGGCAATCACTTTAATTTCAAAATCAAAACCTGCCAGCCAGGTCACGCCTACAGCAGTCCAGTTGGGATAAGGCTTTTGCGTGAATACCTGATTCTTCACTTTCAAACTGCCGTTCCGGATCGGTGTGAAAGGTGGTGACATCAACAATATCATCGAAGGTACAACCAGCAGCTGCCAATGTCGCAGCTAAGTTTTCAAAAGCCCGTTTTACCTGTTTCTCAAAGTCAGGTTGAGGAGAGCCATCTTCACCGCTACCGACCTGACCTGATACGAAGAGTAAATCTTCCGATTTGATGGCGGCCGAGTAGCCATGTTGTTCATACAGGGCATGGCGGTCTTGGGGAAATATTGCAGTTCTTGTCATGGCTATTCTCCTTCAATATCTAATTTAAAAGTTGTTTTTAAAATGGCATAAATTTTTACATACGCCTCGTATGTCAATTAAAATTTTTGTGATGATGAGGTAAAGTAATTAATGTCTGTTCGTGAATTAAAAATGGCACAAACCCGCAAGAAGTTAATTGAAGTTGCAAGACGAGCATTTGCCGAACATGGATATGCTGAGACTTCAATGGACAAGTTAACCGCAGAAGCAGGGCTGACGCGGGGTGCGCTTTATCATCATTTTGGTGATAAACGCGGTCTTTTCGCTGCGGTGGTCGATCAAATTGATTCGGAAATGGCACGACATGCCAAACATGAAGCCAATCCACCTGATGACTTATGGCAAGCTCTGATGTCAGAAGGCAGGGCCTATATTGAAAATGCACTGAACCCAGAATTTCAAAGAATCGTCCTTCGAGATGGGCCCGCAGTTTTAGGAGATCCTGCGCATTGGCCCAGTCAGAATCAATGTCTAGAATCGACACGTGTATGTATTGAACAATTACTGCAACAACAACGGCTAAAACCTGTTAGTGCCGAATCTGCCGCAATGTTTTTGAATGGCGCTGCTATGAATTCAGCCTTGTGGATTGCTTCAAGTCCACATCCTGAACAGGTACTTCCTGAAGCTTTACATGCATTTAAGTTGTTAGCGTCTGGTTTTTTAAAAGATCCAACACAATGATCCTGTAATTCCCTTTAATATGGATATTCGGATTTTTTCTGCTTGTTGAAATGCGCTGGAAATTAATGAGAGAACAATTTCCAAACCGCATAAAACCAGTGTTTGATTAGATGGGGAAATATGAAACCGAGTATCGAGCAAATGCTGGCGGTGAGTATGATAATTTTACTCGAGCTTGTAGTCGTACTGATGTGATATGAGCAGACAATTGCAATGCTAATTCCCAGAAAAATGCCTCCGACCAAATAGTACATTGCACTAATTAGCCGGTCACTTGTGCTTAAATCATTATTTTTATACATGTTGTTTTAAAACTAATAACTGGATTCATTTTTAATATAATATTTTATTAAGAGATATACAAAATAAAAAACCCCACAAAATGGGGGTTTAAAGACTTTATCTTTAAAGCTTAAAGATAGGCCACTTTAACAATTTCATATTCAACTTCACCGTTTGGTGTCTGAATTTTTACCTCATCGCCTTCGCTTTTACCCAAAAGACCACGAGCGATAGGAGAGTTCACAGAGATCTTGTTGATCTTAAAGTCTGCTTCGTCATCACCGACAATTTGATAGGTCTTTTGTTCTTCGGTGTCCAGGTTTTCAATCGTTACCGTTACGCCAAAAACCACACGACCGTTTTGTTCAAGTGTTTTCACATCAATCACTTGCATTGCACCAAGTTTGCCTTCGATGTCTTGAATACGGCCTTCACAGAAACCTTGTTGCTCGCGGGCAGCATGGTATTCCGCATTTTCTTTCAAATCCCCATGTTCACGTGCTTCAGCAATTGCTGCAATAATACGTGGACGATCAATACTTTTTAACTGATGTAATTCTTTCTCCAAGGCAATTTTGCCTTCGGGAGTCATAGGATAACGTTGCATTGTTGTCCCTCTAAGTGAGTATAAAAATTAATGGTTTATAAATAAAAAAATCCCGCCACCGATAAGGTGACGGGACTTATCGGTAATTTATTAACCTACTGTTAAATCTTGCAAGCGATATACATCCATTGGTAACTTGATTGCTAAAGCTTGGCATACAGCATCAGCACCGTTCAGGGTGGTAGTGTAATACACTTTTCCTTGCAATGCAGAGCGGCGGATCGAGAATGAATCTTCTTGAGCCTGTTTGCCTTCAGTGGTATTGATAATGAGCTGAACTTCGCCATTTTTCAAGCGGTCCACAATATTAGGACGACCTTCGGTTACTTTATTCACACGTTCACATTCAATACCAGCTTCTTTGATCACGTCATAAGTACCGCCAGTCGCGATAACTTTAAAGCCAAGATCAGTCAACTGTTTAGCAATACCAACAGCACGTGGCTTGTCTGAGTGACGTACAGACAAGAATGCATGTTTTACTTCACCTTCGGTTGGAAGACCTGGTAAACGGTCATTCGAGCCTAACACAGCTTTATAGAACGCTTCACCAAATGTTTTACCTACACCCATTACTTCGCCAGTCGATTTCATCTCAGGACCAAGAATAGGGTCAACACCCGGGAATTTGTTGAATGGGAAC
>JBLZXS010000011.1:0-8884 GCA_050285325.1 Acinetobacter sp. | reverse complement strand
TTGCGTTCAGCCGGTATTGATGTCATTGAAACGGATTTAAGACCGTTACGCGCATCCAATCCATTGTGGTCGGGCTTTTGGTATGTCTGCTGTCAGGATGCCGGCAATAATCCTGAAACAGGCTGGTTAAATAATCCATTTGGTTCTGAAAAAATTACCTTACGCAGTTATTTCAATTTATTTAATTTTAGAGCCAATCACCGCAAAACCGTGGTTGTAGATACAGCACAGGGCTGGAAAGCCTTGGTTACGTCTGCAAATCCGCATGATGGCAGTTCCCGTCATTCCAACGTGGCATTGGTCGTTTCAGGCAATACTGCAATTGATGTGTTAAAGACCGAGCAGGCTGTGGGTCGAATGTCTAAAGGCGACATTCCGATGGTAATTGTCGGTGAGTTTGAAGCTGAGAAATCTTTGCCTCAAGTTCAGGTGCTGACTGAAAAAGCCATCTATGATGCAACCCTGAAACTGATTGAAACAGCCAAGCCTAAAGAGCATATTGATTTAGCTATGTTCTATTTGTCTGAACGTCATATTGTGAAAGCTTTAATTGCAGCTCATGAACGCGGGGTAAAACTTCGGATATTACTTGATCCGAATAAAGATGCTTTTGGGCGTCAAAAAAATGGCATTCCGAACCGTCAAGTTGCATCTGAATTGAATGCTGCCGGAGTGCCGGTACGTTGGTGTAATACGCAAGGGGAGCAGTGTCACAGCAAGATGATTGTGAAACGTAATGCACAAAATTCAGAATTGATTTTAGGTTCCGCGAATTTCACTGCGCGCAATATCAAAAATTATAATCTGGAGACCAATTTACGCGTGGTGGGTACATCGCAGGCTCAAGTCTTTAATGATGCCAATCAATATTTTGATACCGCCTGGTCAAACTTGGATGGCAAGAAAATGAGTGTCGGTTATGCTCAATATGCAGATGAATCGAAATTTAAATATGTCGTTTACCGCTTTATGGAATGGAGTGGTTTGTCGACGTTTTAGATAATCTCCCTAAATCCCTCTTTGAAAAAGAGGGACTTTCCTCCCTTTATAAAGGGAGGTTAGGAGGGATTTAAGCGCATGATGCGCTTTTTTTATTGCGGATTAGGTGGAATCATCTTATCCAGATCTTTGTCAGAGAGTTTATCTAACTCATGCAAATCCGTCTTGATTGTCCACTGACTTTCATCTTCAACCGGTTGCGGTAAACGGGCTTCTAACCAGTCGCAAACCACATCTGGTGTAAAGTCAGGATGATTGCACTGGATAACCCAAGCCAAAAAGTCTTTGGCTTCACCATTCATATACGGCGGTGGTGAAACAGGTAAAAACTGGGTTGGAAGACGTTCATTCTTGGAAATGTAATTCAGTACATGACCCAATTCCTGAACAGTTTGCCATGCAAGAGGGTGCTCTACATTGATTTGAAATTTAAACCACCATGCATGTTGACCATCTGAACCATAAGCATCAATCAATGCTTCTTGTACGCTCGGCACTTTACAAAAAAATTGATGTAGGCGGTCAAAACTTAAATCAGCCACTCTGTTTGATCCAGTAACAAAAAAGAATATCTTAGCATAAACATAAGGAGGGCCTCGATGCACTAAAGCATCAAATTAGCCGATTATTTAATTTACAAAACATTGCATTAGATGGTTTTTTATTCATTTTTTATCCTAAACTAGGGACTAAAATGGGTTTTATAAACTGTATGCGATAAAGGTCGTTTGGAGGCTCTGATGAAAGTAGCAATCGTTTATGCTCTGGGTGGCATGGTGCTTTTGGGAGCTTCTGCGACTACGCAAGCAGAAAACAAGTGGTCCAATTATCGTGGTGTAGATACCAGCAAGTATCAGCATCGGCCTCATTATCCCCAAAATAACTATCCACAACAGCATCCTGGCTATTCACAAAATAATTATCCACATCATAGTTATCCGCAAAATAGCTATCCGCAAAATCGGCCCTATTATCCATCGCGGCCTTATCCATCTCGTCCGCCACACGGTGGCTATCCTGCGATACAAAATGGTATTAGCATTCAATATAGCGCACCAACCACCATTACCCAGAATTCACAAAGCTATAGCTGGGTAAATGGCGATCCCAATACGGCACGGATTGAAAGTTCAAACTATACGCTCATCACGGACTGGCGCCGTGTAGGCTTACCTGCACCTCCGAATGGCACGTACTGGATCTTTGAAAATGGCCGTTATGTGCTCGTACCGAATCGTTAGAAAACCTTTTAAATCCCCCTCTTGCGCCATATATGGCTCATCTTTAAAAAAGGGGGATCTGTTATAAGAAAGTTTAAGCCAGCTCGTCATCTTGTGGACGTGGCGTTTTTCCTTCCGGCAATTGCTTTTCACTATGTTTGTCACGAATGACAGACGGATAAGTCCAGGAGGCATAACGCACCACCAGGATTGCAAAAGCTAAAATCAGGATAGATCCGGTAATAATCACCAAGTCCATATCGGCTTTATGGTCATGTTGAATGTCGGAGATAAGCAGGCGGGTCAGGGCAGTGATGGCAATATAAATCAGAAAGCGAACTGGCATATGATTGGTCTTGAAATAAATACCCACCATGGCACCCAGTTCAAGATAGATAAATAACAGCAGAATATCGTCAATGGTGGCAAATTGTTTTACTGTGAGTATATGAAATACGGTATGACCTGCAGACCAGATCACCATACAGCCAATAATAAACAGGGCAATATAATGAAAACTTTCTACAGCGATATTTCCGAAACGGTCGAGGAGGGTTTCAATTTTTTCAACTTTGCTATCAGGTTTTGACATGCTTTTCCTCCTATCTATTAAATGAGTATTTGTATGAAACATTATGCAAGTTTCATGCACATTAAAAGCTAAAAGAATCCAAGCCTGTAAATATTTCAATGAATTGTATTCTTTTTATCCGTATTTGATGTAATGTATGAATGGTTATTTCATGCAACAGGTAAAAGAAAATGTTAGAAACAATTCAAACAAAAATTAATAATTTACAAAATGGTAAAAAACTCATTTTGGGTTCGGGTATAAAAATGGATGAAATGCAGAAGCTGATTGCATTATGTGAAAATTTACAATCTGAAGGGATCATTAAGATTGTGAAAATTCATCAAGATGCCCAAAGCCCTAAAAAAAATTCAGACTCCATTATTGTTGAAAAAATCTAAAGATTTGAAATGAAAAAACGCCTGAACAATCAGGCGTTTTTTATGCTTAATTTAGAGTTAAGCTTGGTTGGTGAAGTAGTCTTCGCTGAAGTTCATAATCACTTCAGAACCTGCTTTTACTTTGGTAATACGCAGTGCAAGTTCAGGCAAAATACGTTGTACGAAGTATTGAGCCAGTGCCAATTTGTTTTGATAGAACTCGCCATCTTTTGCTTTTGCCGCATTGGCAATTTTTGCGAACATATAAGAGAAGCTTAAAAGGCCGACAGCGTGCAGGTAATCTACCGCAGCAGAATTCGAGAATTCAACATTTTCACGTGCAGCTTCAATCACATATTGAGTAACTGATTCAACTTCAGTGGCTGCATCTAGGGTGGCATCTTTAATGAAGTTGAGGTCTGCATCTAAATTGTTGGCAAAGTCACGAATCTCCTGAATATATTCAGCAATAAATTCACCATTACATTTAATGGTTTTACGACCAATCAAATCTTGCGATTGAACGCCGTTGGTGCCTTCGTAAATTTGTGCAATACGCAAGTCACGTACGCATTGTTCCATACCCCATTCGCGAATGAAGCCATGCCCCCCAAACACCATTTGTGAATCAATCACTGCATTAAAAGCCGTGTCGGTTAAGTAAGCTTTGGCAACTGGAGTGAGCAATGCCACACGATTATTGGCCGCTTTTACAGCTTCAGGATCGGTAGAGAACTTGGTGATATCCAGTTGTTGACCCACGTAAACTGCAAATGCACGTGATGCTTCGTTGTTTGCACGGGCATTCAGTAACATACGGCGTACATCGCCATGTACCAGAATGCTGTCTGCCGCTTTGGCAGGAGATTTCACCCCAGAAGCACTACGGCCCTGAATACGATCAGTCGCATATTGCGCTGCATTTTGATAAGCGAATTCAGATGCACCTAAACCTTGAAGACCCATCGATAGACGTTCGTAGTTCATCATCACGAACATTGCAGCAAGACCTTCGTTTTCTTTACCGACCAAGTAACCTTTGGCACCATCGAAGTTCATTACGCAAGTCGCTGATGCCTTGATCCCCATTTTATGTTCAATTGAACCTGGGCCTGCCGCATTGCGTTCACCGACAGAACCATCTTCATTGACCATGAATTTAGGCACGATAAATAAGGAAATACCGCGTGAGCCTGCAGGGGCATCCGGTGTTTTAGCCAAGACTAAATGAATGATATTTTCCGCTAAGTCGTGGTCACCGCCAGTAATAAAGATTTTAGTACCGGTAATGTTGTAACTACCATCTTCGTTACGTTCAGCTTTGGTTTTAATAATGCCTAAATCTGTACCTGCATGCGGTTCAGTTAGGCACATGGTGCCTGACCATTCGCCCGAGTAGATTTTAGGTAAATACGTTTCTTTCTGTTCTTGTGATGCATAGCTGTTCAGCGCCATACCCGCACCTACAGAAAGCAGCGGGTAGAGCAGGAAGGACGGATTGGTGGCGAATAGCATTTCGTCAGCAAGCACCGTCAGCATTTTTGGCATGCCTTGACCGCCCCATTCTTCATCTGCACCTAAACCAATCCAGCCGCCATCAGCATATTGTTTAAATGCTTCTTTAAAGCCCGCAGGGGTGGTTACTTTGCCATTTTCATACTTTGCGCCTTCTTCATCGCCAGTACGGTTAAGCGGATGGGTAACGTTTTGCGCAAACTTAGCCATTTCTTCAAGAATGGCTTCAGCAGTTGCAGCATCAACATGCGCTAAATTTTCATTGGCTTGCCAGAATTGTTCGGCATTAAATACATCATTAAGGATGAATTTCATATCTGCAAGCGGCGCGTTATAAATTGGCATAGTGCATTACCTGTTTATTGTTTGAGTCAGTTCGGTTTTAGTTGAGTCTAATCGATGAAAAATGTAGTTGTTAGACGACTAAAGATTGATTTTTTCATCTTTTATAAAGAAAAAGGACTGCCAAATCAATGACCGTCCTTCTCCTGTTCATCAAGTTAACACTTCATGAAAATTAGAATGCGAAGTGTTCTGCATCTAAAGCAAGCAATGGCTCTACACCACCTGCAATCACGTCTACGTGTGAACGTACACGTGGAAGGATTTTCTTGAAGTAGAAACGCGCAGTCGTTACTTTCGCGTTGTAGAAATCTACATCGCTCGTACCTGCTGCAAGCGTTTCTTGAGCAACAAGCGCCATACGAGCCCAGAAGTAAGCAAGCGTTACATAGCCAGAGAAGTACAGGTAATCTACCGCAGCAGCACCAACTTCATCCGGATTCTGCATTGCACGCATACCAATCTGCATGGTCAAATCACCCCACTCTTTGTTAAGAGCAGCAAGCGGTTCAACAAATTCTTTCATTGCAGCATTGTCTTTGTTGGCTTCAACAAATTTATGGATGATCTTGGTGAAGTCTTTCAACATTGCACCTTGAGTACCCAAAACTTTACGGCCTAACAGGTCTAGCGCCTGAATTTCAGTGGTACCTTCGTATAAGCAAGCAATACGTGTATCACGAACGATTTGTTCCATACCATGTTCAGAAATGAAGCCATGACCACCGAACACCTGAACACCGTGCTTCGCAGATTCAGAACCGGTTTCAGTCAAGAATGCTTTTGCGATTGGTGTAAGTAGTGACAACATGTTGTCTGCAGCTTTACGTTCTTCTTCAGTGGTACCGTGTTCAACCACGTCAGCATATTGAGCCAACAAGTAAACTAGCGCACGACCACTTTCTGCAAATGCTTTTTGCGTTAAAAGCATGTTACGTACAGCAGGATGCACAATAATTGGATCTGCTTCTTTTTCTGGCGCTTTAACGCCTGAAAGTGAACGCATTGCCAAACGATCTTTGGCATAAGCCAATGCACCTTGGAACGCGCTTTCAGAAGCTGAAAGACCTTGTACAGCAGTACCGATACGTGCAGTGTTCATGAATGTGAACATGCAGTTTAGACCACGGTTTTCAGGACCAATCAAGAAGCCTTGAGCTTTATCAAAGTTGATTACGCAAGTTGCGTTACCATGAATCCCCATTTTGTGTTCAATCGAACCACAACGTACTGCATTACGTTCACCTAGTGAACCGTCTGCAGTTAACTTGAATTTAGGTACGATGAATAACGAAATACCTTTAGTGCCTTTTGGTGCACCCGGAAGGCGAGCAAGAACGATATGGATGATGTTATCCGCCATGTCGTGTTCACCAGCAGAGATAAAGATTTTCTCGCCAGAGATTGCATAGCTGCCATCAGCATTTGGTTCAGCTTTAGAACGGATAATCCCCAGGTCAGAACCTGCATGAGATTCAGTCAAGCACATGGTGCCTGTCCATTCACCTGAAACAAGTTTAGGCAGGTAAGTATCTTTTTGCTCTTGAGAACCGTGGTGTTCTAAAGTACGTACTGCACCATGAGAAAGACCAGGGTACATACCCCAAGACCAGTTTGCCGTACCGACCATTTCAGAAATGGTAATACCTAAAGAATTTGGTAGAGCTTGACCGCCATATTGTTCATCGGCAGAAAGAGACGGGAAGCCAAGTTCAATATATTTTTTATATGCTTCTTTAAAGCCCGTTGGTGTAGTAACTACACCATCGTTCCAAGTACAACCTTCACGGTCGCCCACTTGGTTGAGAGGAGAAAGTTCATTTTCACAGAAGTCAGCAGCAGCTTCCAAATATTGATCAACCAACTCACGGCTTACGGTTTCCTGAAATGCAGGGAGTTTTGCATAATGCTGTTCAGCATTTAATAATTCATGTAGAACGAATTGCATATCACGTAAGGGCGCTTTGTATTGTGGCATATCGTTTTCCTCAATACTGGTTTAACCAGCTTATAATCCTAATAAACATTGAAACGTGCCTTTAACATGACACGTATTTCTATGCCTTAATCGTGCAACATCTTGTTGCTGGGTACAAGCGTTTGCATGCTTTTTCTTGGTGACTGTAAAGTCAAAGATTTCTGACTTGAAATTGCTAAGTGTCTTGTGTGTAAATACTTTTAGAGTTTATTTGATGTCATAAATAGTCAAATTGGTCATTTTTTATCATCCATAAAAAAGACGCCCGAAAGCGCCTTTTTAAATTTTGAACAGGGTTTTATGCAGCAGATTTTACCGGTGCTGGAGTCACAGTAACTGGCGCTTTAGGGTGGAAGCGAATTTCGCACTTGCCATCGATACTTTGAGCACCAACTTTAAGCTGAACTGCCTTACCATTGGCTTGACCTTGACAGGCTTTTAACATGGCTTGCTGCTTGGCTTGACGTTCAGCCAGGCGTTGATCGAATTGCTTGGTCAATTCTGCACGTTTCGCATCCGTCAGCGGTTCACCGTGCTGCATACGCATGCCTTTCATATCACCACGCATTGGGCGATGTTCACCTTTCATTTGATGCTGTTCAGCACGCATTTGTTTCATCGCTTTACGGTCAGCTTTAAAGGTCATGACGCAAGTGCCATCAATGGTTTTATCGCCTGCCTTGATTTGCACTGCTGTACCGGCAGCTTTGCTATCACACGCTTTTTGAATTTGTTCAACCAGTTGTTTACGTTCGGTACGTGCTTGCTGGAACTGCTGACGTTGTTCTGGTGTCATTTTCCGATCATGTTTCTGATGATGATCGTGCATCATGCGCGCATGATCGCCTTCTTGATCTTTTACTGTATTACTCGATTGACAGGCACTCAATGCGCCCATACTCAGAATACTTGCACCCACTAAAGCTATTTTTGCCATGGAATTCATTGTTGTTATCTCCAATGAAAAATAATATAAATTTGATGGTTTAAGAATAAATAATAATGATGAAGAAACAATGGAGAGTTTTTTGACACGGTGTTGGTTACAATAATAAATTGAGAAGAAATTTTGAGACTTTGCTTTTGAATATTCGCCGTGTTCCGATCGCCTTACGCTTATTTTTGACCGTATTACTCACAACTTTAGTGATTACGACTGTCAGCCTGGGCGTATTGCATTGGACCATGCAAAAGAACTTCGCCCGATATGTGGCGGATGTCGAGATGCAGAAACTGGATCATGTCATCAGTAATCTGGCGGGAGTGTATACGGTCTATCATGACTGGGGCAACGCAATTCAGGCGCAGATTCTACAGATTGAGGGCACAGCCGATCCCGATGATTATGACAAGTTGTCGCGCTGGTGGTTACGTCGTCAATATGATATTGCTTTGCAGCAGCGCTATTTTCAGGAAAATACCTTAATCAATGTTTCACCTAGTTTAGAAAAACCGGGACAAAGCAAACCGATTATAGATGAAGAAGAACTGCGCATGATGGAGCAGAATTTACCTTCTGAATATCAGCCTTTTGAAGGTCTTAAATTTCCCTTAAGTTCCAATCAGAATATATTCCGCACGGATAAAAAGAAGGAAGGTGCACAGACAGATTCAACCCAAAACCAAACCAAGAAAAAGCAGTTTATTTCAATGCCTGACCGTTTGGGCTTAAGTTCCCGATTATCCTTATATGATGCCAACAAACAGTTTGTGGTCGGTGAACCCTCTGATATTCCGGTTTCCTATCGTCCGATTATGGTGAATGACAAAGTTGTCGGCTATTTGGGCTTGAAACCGGTGCTGGATCAGGATGATGCCTTAAGTATCAATTTCTTTAGTAATCAAAAACGCTATTTATTACTGGTGTATGGATTAACTT
>JBLZXS010000010.1:0-2017 GCA_050285325.1 Acinetobacter sp. | reverse complement strand
ACAAATCGTCTGCACTGAATTCACCGGTAATTTCAGACAAGGCATTTTGTGCCAGACGTAAAGACTCCGCCACCAGTTCTCCGGCCTGAAATACCACCAACTGCTCATGCGCTTCTGCAAGGTATACCTGTGTGCGCTTCATTGCATCCAAATGGCGGGTACGGGCAATAAAGGTATCTTCTTCTGGCTGGAAGCCTGCATGCGCTGTAATCGCATCAATCAGCGACTGCACGCCTGTTTCCTGCTTGGCAGACACCGTAATATGACGGAATCCCTGATAATCGCCAATTTCAGCTGCTGTCCCAGTTAAATCACATTTGTTGGCAATCAGCATTAAACGGCGCGGTTCAAGATGTTCGGCAAAATAGTTTTGTGCCAATTGTAATGGATTTTCACCTTGGCTTAAGTCATACACCAACAGCAACAAATCAGCTTGTTCAATTTCTTTAATCGCGCGGCGAATCCCTTCTTTCTCGACAATATCACCGGTTTCACGCAGACCTGCAGTATCGGTCAGGGTAATCGGCAAGCCATTTAAGGTGATTTTTTCATGCAGGACATCACGGGTGGTACCGGCAATATCGGTCACAATGGCACGTTCATTTCCAGCCAACGTATTTAATAAGGAAGATTTGCCTGCATTCGGTTTACCGGCAATCACCACCTGTAAACCTTCACGCAATAACTGACCTTGGCGCGCAGACTTTTGTACCGCAGTCACTGAGCTTTGCACATCTTCAAGCAAAGCCAAAATTTTACCATCGGCTAAAAAATCAATTTCTTCTTCAGGAAAATCAATCGCAGCTTCCACATGTAAACGCAGGTGAATCAATTTTTCTAAAACCGTATTCACTCGGGTAGAGAAAGCGCCTTGCAAGGAGCGTACCGCAGAACGCGCTGCTGCCTGCGAAGTGGCATCAATCAGGTCGGCAATGGCTTCTGCCTGTACCAGATCCAGCTTGCCATTTTCAAAAGCACGCATCGAGAATTCACCAGCTTTGGCAGCAGTTGCACCAAGCTCCAGCAAGCGGCCAAGTAAAGCATTTTGAATCACAGGACCGCCATGACCTTGCAGTTCTACCACATCCTCACCGGTAAACGAGTTTGGATTGGGAAAGCAGATGGCCAAACCTTCATCCATAACTTCACCAGCCGCATCATAAAACTGACGGAAACCGGCAAAACGGGCTTTCGGTAAAGTCTTTTGAGTCAAAGCTTCTGCAATGGCATAGGATTTTGGACCTGACAGACGAATCACCCCCACACCACCACGCCCCGGTGGAGTTGCAATCGCAGCAATCGTTGTTCGGTTTTGCATAAAATTCACCTAAAAAATCCCAAATCACAGCCAAAGAAAAATCCGCCTAAGATTACCATCTTAAGCGGATTTATTCAGCTATTCGCAATCAGTCGTTACTTAAACAACTTCACGCTTTTCGCGTTCTTTCGCAACACTCTTGTTGATCAAGCTTTGCTGCAAGATGGTAATACTGTTGTTGACAATCCAGTACAACACCAAGCCCGCAGGGAAGAACAACATGAATACAGTGAAGATAATCGGCATGATTTTGAAGACTTTCGCCTGCATTGGATCAGCCGGTTGTGGATTTAAAGACTGCTGAATAAACATGGTCAAGCCCATCAATAACGGCAGGATAAACCATGGATCCATTGCAGATAAATCTTGAATCCAGCCTAACCACGGTGCGTGACGAAGTTCTACCGACTCCATCAACACCCAGTACAAGGCCAAGAAAATCGGCATTTGTAAAAGCAGTGGCAAGCAACCTGATAATGGATTCACTTGTTCACGTTTATACAGCGCCATCATTTCTTGCGAGAAACGCATGCGGTCTTCACCGAACTCTTCTTTCATGCGTTGCATTTCAGGTGCAATCACACGCATTTTCGCCATCGAACGGTAGCTCTTAGACGATAATGGCCAAAGAATCAGTTTTACCAACACAGTCAACAAGATAATTGACCAGCCCCAGTTGCCGACAATGTTATGGAAGAA
>JBLZXS010000009.1:0-5147 GCA_050285325.1 Acinetobacter sp. | reverse complement strand
GACGCATGCCAGTGAAGACCATTGCAATGCCAGCTTCATCAGCTGCAGCAATGGTTTCTTCATCACGCATAGAACCACCCGGTTGAATAATGCATTTGATACCTGCTTTTGCAGCATTATCAATACCATCACGGAATGGGAAGAATGCATCCGATGCCATAACTGCACCTTCAACCACGAGTCCTGCATGTTCAGCTTTAATTGCTGCAATACGTGCAGAGTTTACGCGGCTCATTTGACCTGCGCCTACACCAATGGTTTGACGACCTTTGGCATAAACAATTGCGTTAGACTTCACGTATTTCGCCACTTTCCAGGCAAAAATCATATCGTCGATTTCAGCTTCAGTTGGCGCAACTTTAGTCACAACTTTAAGATCATCTTTAGTGATCATGCCTAAGTCTTGGTCTTGAACCAGTAAACCGCCATTCACGCGCTTGTAATCAAGTTGCGATTGACGTGCATCAATAGCTGGAAGTTCGCCACATACCAGTACGCGGACGTTTTTCTTCGCGCCAGTCACTTCAAGTACGCCATCAGCAATGCTTGGTGCAATGATCACTTCAACGAATTGACGATCAACAATGGCTTGTGCAGTTGCTACGTCTAATTCACGGTTGAACGCAATAATGCCGCCGAATGCAGATTCAGGGTCAGTTGCATATGCAAGATCATAAGCCGCTTGAATGCCGTCTAAAGATACTGCAACGCCACATGGGTTTGCGTGTTTTACGATTACACATGCAGGTTTAGCGAATGATTTAACACATTCAAGCGCTGCATCGGTATCTGCGATGTTGTTATAAGATAGTTCTTTGCCTTGAAGTTGTTTCGCAGTTGAAACAGAAGCTTCAGTTGCAGTGCTTTCTACATAGAACGCAGCAGATTGATGCGGGTTTTCACCGTAACGTAAATCTTGTGCTTTGTTTAATTGCGTATTGAAAGTACGTGCAAATTTATCAGCAGCACCTTCTTCTTTACCTACGCGAGCGCCAAGGTAAGAAGCGATCATGCCGTCATATTGCGCAGTATGTTCAAATGCTTTAACTGCCAAGTCGAAACGAGTTTCAAGCGATAATGCACCGTTTGCTTTCATTTCAGCAATTACAGTGTCGTAGTCAGAAGCATTGACCACAATACCTACAGAAGCGTGGTTTTTCGCAGCAGCACGAACCATTGTAGGACCGCCGATGTCGATATTTTCGATGGCATCAGCAAGTGAACAGTTTGGTTTCGCAACAGTTGCAGCAAATGGATACAGGTTCACCACAACTAAATCGATTGCATCGATGTTGTGTTCTTGCATTACCGCTTCATCTAGACCACGGCGAGCTAAGATACCCCCATGAATTTTTGGATGTAGTGTTTTAACACGACCATCCATCATTTCCGGGAACCCAGTGTGCTCTGAAACTTCCACTACAGCGATATTGTTGTCTTTAAGCAACTTATAGGTACCGCCAGTAGATAAAATTTCTACCCCAAGAGTCACGAGGTTTTTAGCAAATTCAACGATCCCTGATTTATCAGATACAGAGATTAAAGCGCGTTTAATAGTCATGATTTTCGTCAACAATATTAAAGGTCTAGATTAAAACAGCAGGCAAAATACAAGATAAAAAAAAATGCCCACGGTAACCGTGAGCATTTTATCATTTATTCACTCATTAAACCGTGAGCTTTCAACTTTTTACGTAAAGTACCACGGTTGAGTCCGAGAATCTCGGCAGCGCGTGTCTGATTCCCACGCGTATATTCTAGAACTACAGATAGAAGAGGTTTCTCCATTTCTGCCAGCACCATGTCATATACCTGAGATGGTTGCTCGCCTTGCAATTGTGCAAAATAATGGCGAACTGCGCGATCTACGTGAATACGAAGAGCGACATCAGATTGTGCAGTAAAAATAGGAGATTTGCTATTCATGCGAATTAATCCGAAAAATCAAATATCACTTGGGTAAAGGGATATATAAAAGTGGTATATAAAATTAAATGAACACCGTTTTAGATCCTAAAACGGAAGTTCTAAAACTTGTACATTTAGCTTGCCACAACTCGACAGTTTTTGGTCAAAAAATAAGCGTAACAATAGTTTAATATTTGTTACCGACCAAAATCAAAACAAAAAATCTACTCAATACGCATTATCAGGATAAAGCGCATATAAGCTAAACTTTAATTGTTGTGAAAATACTGAGGAGTTTGCAGCACAAAGCTTTCGTGGCGCGTATGATAGCATTGTCTAAGAAAAAGTGAGCAAGAAAACTGCATTTTTTTTACATTTTTTTGTTTTTTTTAATAGTTTTTTTCAATATTAAGGTCGAATTATTTCCAAACTGTAGGTATCAAAGCTTTTACGTTCTACCGGAAGGAGAAACTTAAATTTAAAAGGACTATTTTGTGGAATTCGTTGTATTCCTGTAAGACTATCAATCAAATATTCAGAAGGCTGCAAGGAGTAAGAAGAAATAATTTCTCCATTGTTTTTTAAATTTACCTTAATGATGGGGAGGGCCAAACTTTTAGAATGGTAGTTGATCAGCTCACCGGTAAATTGGGTTTCTTTTTTAGAAATCTGTTTTATTTTAATTTTGTTGGTGGAAATAAGGCGATAATTCTCTTCCATGATTGAACAGTTAAATGCCTGACATGCGGTATTTAATAAAGCACTAAACACAGGACTATTGTTTAAAATTTTCGGATTAAACCAGAAAAATTGAAAAATAAGTAAACCAATTAGACATAAATTAACACTACCCCATAAAACATAGTGCCAAGTGTTTCTTTCTTTCTCTGGTTCCGCTTTTTCAGACCAATTAAGAGCGGGATAAGTACCAATTGGGTCTGTGCTGAAATAATTTAAATTGTTGAGGTAGGTTTTTAAATCAATATTCGAGTTTTCTACTTTACGATCGAAAATACCTAATAGATGTTGTTCTGATTGCTGATTTGCCATGAAGGTTTCAGCGATCACCGGATTTGATTGAAGATTGTTGTGTTCAAAATTTGAAGATGAACTGGATGTAGTAGAAGAAGAGGACTCTTTTTCTACTACAAGATGTGTTAACGCATTAAAATTTGTTGAACATTTGGCACAACAAACCATGCCGCGAGCAACTGTCAGTTGGGCTACAGAGACTTTATACTTTGTAAAACAGTTTGGGCAGTAGGTTTGTTTTTCGCTCATAGTCTATTCAAAGTTTGAATGGGTATTTTGGCGTTTTCCCGAAATTCGGCACCAGTGTTCATCACGTTTTTCGACCTGAAGTATATCAAAAAAATCAGAATAAACACTAGAAACATCAGCAACTTGCTCTTCTAAAATACCAGCAAGTGCGAACTCGCCCTCAGATTTGATTAAAGTTGCGAATTCAGGCGCAAGTGCCATGAGCGGGCCTGCAAGAATGTTTGCGACAAATACATCTGCTTGTTGGTCTTTAAACTCTGCATTGAACTCTTCTGGGAGTCCAACATAAAGTTTATCCAGTACACCATTCAATTCCGCATTTTGTTGAGTAGCTAAAATGGCTTGAGGGTCAATATCAGTGGCATAGACTTTTTTAGCCCCTAATAATAGTGCGGCAACGCCTAAAATGCCTGAACCACACCCATAATCGATGACAATTTTATCTTTTACATCGGTTTTGCCGAGCCACTGTAAGCATAAGAAAGTACTTGCATGGTTACCTGTACCAAATGCCAGACCCGGATCAAGTTTAATATTGACTGCGTCCGCTTCAGGCGCTTGCATCCATTCTGGAACAATCCAGAATTTTTCACCAATTTGAATCGGCTCATACGCATCCATCCAGGTACGTTCCCAAGCTTGGTCTTCAAGAAACTCATGGCGTAATGGTGCTTCAGGCATCTGTGCAGCAATAAAGGTATTTAAAGCATCCACATCAATCTCTTCGCCTTCTTCTTGGGCGTAAATACCAGTGACAATGACTTTATTCCAAAGCGGAGTTTCACCTGGAAGTGGTTCAAGTAAGTCCTGATTTTCAGCATCATCTAAAGTTACGCTAACAGCGCCTAATGAGCTGAGTAGGGTTTCAGTAAAATCGACTTGAGCTTGATCAACGGTAATATGAATTTGTAACCACTTCACGGAAATAACCTAAATTTGTGTTTTTAAAAATAGTATTGTAACGGAACTCGGGCTTGAACAACTAGATATTGCTCGAAACTATCCATAAAATAAAAAGATGTGCTTTGACATCCTTTTATTTTATCAACCTTTTTTAACTTGTTACTGGGCTTGGCTGTGGTGCAAATTTATTCAGTAATATGCCAAATAGAGCGGCAAATACATACATAAAGATGGAATACACTGCAGCAGGCATGGCAATGGTAGAACTGGCCATCACGGTCAGGGCAATGGTCATGGCAAGTGTACTGTTATGAATGCCTATTTCAAAAGCGCAAGCGCGGGCTTGTGCACTATTAATGCCCAGTAGGCGTGGGACAAAATAACCAACAATCAAACTGCATAGACAGAATAAAACCGTTGCTAAACCGACTTGGGCTAAATAATCCAAAATTTGATGACGTTCTTTTGCGATTGCACCAATAATAATAAGGATCAAAAAACTGACCGCAAAAATACGCAGGGGTTTATTCAGTTTTTCAGTGAAGTTTGGGGCATAGTGTCGAATCAGCATACCGATACAGACAGGGATAATAATAATGGCAAATACTTGCAATATCTTACTGAACTGCAAGCTGATTTGTTGTCCATCATTTATAAAGTGTTGAATAGAAGCATTGACGATAAAAGGCAGGGTGAAAGCGGCAATAACTGAATTGATTGCCGTTAAAGTAATATTTAGTGCAATATCGCCCTTAAACAGATAGCTAAATAAGTTAGCGGTACTTCCGCCTGGGGAGGCGGCAAGTAACATCAATCCAACCGCTAGTAAAGGGGGTAGGGCTAAAACTTTACAGATCATAAATGCAATGCTGACTAAAATAACCAACTGGCAAAACAGCGCAATAAAAACAGCTTTAGGTTGTTTGGTGACGCGAGCAAAATCTTTTGGGGTGAGCTCCAGCCCTAAACCAATCATAATAATGGCAAGTGCTAAAGGTAATAAGATGGTAATGATCCCAGCATCCATTCGAAGTCTCCTTTTCTTGATGGGGTGT
>JBLZXS010000008.1:0-4834 GCA_050285325.1 Acinetobacter sp. | reverse complement strand
TTCTTTAACATTGAAAGGCCAAGAGAAGAACCTGACAACGGAAGCCATCGCACGTATGAACTTGTTCCTACATGGACAAGAAGACTTTCAAATTGTCCGTGGCGATACGCTACTTGAACCTAAATTTCTACAAAACGATCAGCTTGAACAATTTGACTGTGTAATTGCCAATCCACCATTCAGCTTAAAAGAGTGGGGTTATAACAAATGGTCTTCAGACCCATATGCACGCAATGTCTATATGGTCGAAGAACCTGATGAAAGTAGTGAAGACCCTGAAAAAACCAAATTGGTACGTAAGACTTTCTTAGCGCCAAAAACCAACGGCGATTTTGCTTGGATTCAACATATGTTGGCTTCAGTCAAAGAGGATGGTCGAATGGCGGTGGTATTGCCCCACGGCGTATTGTTCCGAGGTGGTTCTGAGCTAGAAATTCGTAAACAGCTTTTATTGTCAAATCAACTTGAAGCTGTGATTGGTGTGGCACAAAACCTTTTCTATGGAACAGGGATTGCAGCCTGTATTTTGGTCTTGCGTAAAGATAGAACACCGGTTCAGAAAAAAGATGGAACAGTATTAAATGCACCTGTGTTGTTCATCAATGCTGAAGAGATCTTTACCAAAGGCCGTGCGCAAAACACATTGAGTAATGAACAATCTGATGAAATTTATGATCTTTACATCAAAGCAAAAGACGAAGGACAGGAAATCATTGGTCAATCTCGTTGGGTGCCATTTGCTGAAATTGAAGAAAATGAATTTAACTTAAATATTGCACGTTATGTTCAAAAGCCTTTAGAGCAAGAGACAATGACACTAGAGCAGGCTTTAAGTGATTTCACGACTAAAATGGCAGATTTAGAAAAAGCTGAGCAAGAGCTAGAAACATTGTTAAAAGCCCAAGGTTTTAAGATTAAGGATGTAGGTTAAGTCAAATGGCGAATGAAAATGCAAAATTAGAAGACCTACTGTGGGGTGCTGCTGAGTTCCTCCGTGGGCAAATTGATGCTTCTGACTATAAACAATATGTATTTCCGCTTCTGTTCTTTAAGCGTTTGTCGGATGTGTATGATGACGAGCTTGAAGATGCCAAAAAAGAAATGGGTACAGATGACCTGTTTGGCTTCTTACAATTCCATCGTTTTGAAATTCCGAGCGAAGCAAGCTGGAAAACAGTTAAAGAGACAACTCAAGATATTGGTAAAGCCATTCAAACGGCATTACGCACGATTGAATCCAAAAATGAGCGTTTAGCGGGCGTATTTGGTGATGCACAGTGGACCAATAAAGAACGTTTGCCAGACCATTTACTCAAAGACTTGATTGGGCACTTTAGTAAGATTGATTTAGGCTTATATAAGGTTAAGCAAGATGATCTTGGTCAGGCTTATGAATACTTGATTAAGAAATTTGCAGATGACTCAGGTCATACGGCGGCGGAATTCTATACCAACCGTACTGTGGTGCATTTCATGACGCGTATCATGGAATTAAAACCAGGCGAAACCGCTTACGATCCAACCTGTGGCACCGGTGGGATGTTGCTCAATGCTGTCATGGACTTACGTGAGAAAGGTGAAGAGTGGCGTAGCGTGAAGCTCTATGGTCAGGAAGTCAATTTACTTACCTCTGCGATTGCACGTATGAATATGTTCTTACATGACATTGAAGAGTTTGATATACGCCGTGGTGATACTTTAGGTGAGCCGAAGTTTATTGAAAATGATCAGCTTAAACAGTTTGATGTGATTTTAGCGAACCCGCCGTATTCGATTAAAAAATGGGATCGTAAGAAATTCTCAGCAGATCCTTTTCATCGCAATATGTATGGTGTACCGCCACAAGGCTGTGCCGATTATGGCTTCTATACACACATCATTAAGAGCTTAAAACCAGATACAGGTCGTGGTGCGATGTTATGGCCACACGGCGTATTGTTCCGTGATTCTGAGTTTGAAATTCGTAAGCAAGTGATTGAATCAGACATTATTGATGCCGTCATTGGTTTAGGTCCAAACCTGTTCTATAACTCGCCAATGGAGTCTTGTATTGTTGTTTTGGGCACCAATAAGCCGAAAGAACGTAAAAATAAGATTCTGTTTATTAATGGTGTAGAGCATGTGACACGAGAGCGTGCACATAGTCGTCTTTCTGAAAAAGACTTAGATGTCTTGGTCAATGCTTACTTTAAGCCTGAAGAGAGTGAAATTGCACGTTTGGTGGATTTAGAAGAAGTCCGTCAAAACAACCATAACCTTTCTATTCCCTTATATGTGTCTTTAAAGAAAGTACAAGAAACGGTATCTATGGATCAGCTTTTGGATGATTGGGTAGATAACCGTAAACAGTTAAAAGATTTAGTTGCAGATTTGATGAAAGATTTAAAAAGTTTAGATGTTCAGTCAGTGGAGCAAGATGTATGAGTACTGATTTGAATATGGAATATCAAGAAGTAAAGTTTGGTGAGATTGCCAATCATATTTCTAAGCGTGTTGAGCCTAGTGAAACAACCTTAGAGATTTATGTCGGTTTGGAACATCTTGATCCTGATAGTTTGAAGATTACTCGCCACGGCGTACCAAGCGATGTTGCTGGTCAAAAACTATTGGTAAAAAAAGGACAGATTATTTTTGGTAAGCGCCGTGCGTATCAGCGTAAGGTTGCTGTGGCAGATTGGGATTGTATTTGTTCAGCACATGCGATGGTGCTTGAAGCCATTCCGGGAAAAATTTTGCCTGAGTTTTTACCGTTCTTTATGCAGTCTAATCAGTTTATGGAAAGAGCTGTTGAGATTTCGGAGGGTTCTTTATCACCAACCATTAAGTGGAAAGTTTTAGAAAATCAAAAATTTTCTATTCCTAAAATAGAAATTCAAGAAAAAATCCTTCTTATTTTAGAGAGTATCGAATTAAACGTATTACGTAATATTGAGGCTATTGATTCGGCAAAAGTAGTTAAAAATAGATTCATTGATGAAGTGTTGGATACTCAAGCCAAAAAGACGAGTTTGAGAGATATTTCAATTTTTTTAGGTAGAGGTATTTCTCCTAAATATTCTGAAGAATTCACCGATCATTTAATAATCAATCAGAAATGTGTTAGAGATGGAAAAATTTTAATTGATGATATTCGTTATCAGAAAAAAGGTATTTTAGTCAAAGATAATGCTTATTTGTCTGATGGTGATGTGTGCATTAATAGTACAGGTACAGGTACTTTAGGCAGAGCTGGTGTGTGGAAAAGACCGAACATAGAAGAAAATATAAAATTTTTAATTGATTCACATGTCACTAGAATCCAAGTTGATCTATCTAAATATAATCCGTATTTATTGGTTCAAATATTAAATAGCGTTATATATCAATCTAAAATTTATGAAGAGTGTGTTACGGGTAGCACTAATCAAATTGAATTAAATAGATCACAGTTTGCTGATCTCTCTATTCCTTTAATTGAGCTTGATAAACAAAATCAATTTGTAAAAGTTTTAGAAAAATTAGATCTGTCAATTGAAGTTTCTTTAAATAAAATATTGGTTTTAAAGGAACTTAAAAATCAAATTTTAACATTCTAATTTTAGGTGATACTTTGAATATCTTTAATGAAACAAATGGACCAGAAGAAGCAATCGTCCAAAAATTACAAAATTTAGATGGGGTGAAGTGGGAATTTGTATCGGGGGATACAATTCCTAAATCTCCGCAGGATGTCTTGGTGGGTACTTGGCTTAAGCAGGCGTTGATTAAACTCAACCCTGCTATCCAAGCCAATCCAGACTATGCGGATGAAGTGATCTATAAACTGCGTGCGGTATTCCTAGATGCCAAACATACAGGTTTGGTCAAAGCCAATGAAAACTTCTACGAATGGCTGAAAGCAGAGAAGTCATTACCTTTTGGCGAGAATGGTGAGCATGTCACCATTCACATGATTGACTACAACAATCTTGCAAATAACCATTATGTAGTATCCAAGCAAGTTCATTTTATCGCCACTACGGAAGCGTATTTCGACATTGTCCTATACGTTAATGGTATACCGCTAGTCGTGGGTGAAATGAAGACGGCAACCCGTCCTGCTATAAGCTGGGAAGACGGTGCTGCTGATTTCTGTGGCGGAACAAAAAATTATTGGAGTAATGTTGCTCCTTTTTTTGTACCTAACTTATTGTGTTTTGCATCAGAAGGGAAAACATTTGCCTACGGCGCAATCAACGCACGTCTAAAAGATTGGGGCCCATGGCATAAAACCGAACAGCGAGATGAAATTTTACCGGGATTGGCATCAGTTCTTGAAAGTGCAGCAGGCTTACTCAATCCGAATACACTGTTAAAGCTACTACAATCATTCACGCTATATTCTTCTGTGAAAATTGGTAAGAACTTAGCACCGACAAAAATTAAGATTCTGCCACGTTACCCACAGTTTGAAGCAGCTTCACAAATTGTAGATCGTGTGAAAGCGGGCTATCCAAAGAAAGGTTTGATATGGCACTTCCAAGGTTCCGGTAAATCCTTACTCATGCTGTATGCAGCGCAAATGCTACGTGCCGATGCAAAGCTGAAGAATCCGACTGTGTTGGTGGTGGTAGACCGTAAAGACTTAGATGGTCAGATCAATGACACCTTTGGTGGTGCCGATATTAAGAACTTAGTACCTGTACAAAGCTGTAAAAAACTGGGTCAGCATATTGAACAGGACAGTCGTGGTATTCTCATTACTACCATCTTTAAATTCCAAGATGTTGAGATTGAGCAAGACAATGCTAAAGGCTTAAATGACCGAAGTAATATCATTGTGCTTGTGGATGAAGCACACCGTACTCAAGAAGGC
>JBLZXS010000007.1:0-6760 GCA_050285325.1 Acinetobacter sp. | reverse complement strand
ATTATTCCTAAAGCCCCCTGACTCAAGCGAGTCAGGGGGCTTTTTTTGGCTAGAGTTTTAAGGTTGATTTTAAAAAGCTCCCGAAAGGAGCTAACAATAATGATGAGAAGATTTCATTTTTATTATCATTCCAGTTGCCTACGCGCATGTTTAAACGCAGTTCTTAGCCCTTCTTCTAAAGTGGGATGATAAAAAGGTTTATCTAAGATTTCATCAATTGTTAAATCTTCAGCGATGATCCAAGATAATAAATGCGCCATATGTTCAGCTGACTCAACAAACAGTTCACTTCCTACGAACTTACGTGTTGTCTTATCAATATAAACTTCGACAGCTCCTTTATTTTTACCCAACACCATCGCTCGACCTTGTTTTTCGTATGAAACGATTCCAGTCACAAATTCGATGTTGGATTGAGTAAGCTGTTTGAAACTTTGTCCCACAATTGCCATTTCAGGTTGACTAAAAACAATCCCAAGTGGAGTAAGGGTTTTGATATTTTTAAGTTTAGGAAATTTTAGACAATTATAGACTGTAGCTCTCCCTTCATGCGCAGCTTCATGCTGAATTGGAGAGTTGGTATGGGCATCGCCAATAATGAAAATTGGATAATCAGCTAATTGTTTAGTTTTTTCATCTACAGGAAGTTTTTTTAGATCAGTAAATTCAGGATTGATCTTTTCTAGATTTAAACTATTTAAATGACTGTTACGTCCTGTCGCGACCAATACATAATCGACAGTGACATTGTTTAGATTTCCATTTTCTGTGTAACTGATTTTAACTTTGTTGCGAAATTTTCGGACTTGCTCAGGCAGTATTTCAAACTTGATATTTAATTCTTCACTTAAAATATCTTGTGCAATTTTCTGTAATTTTGGACTCGTTAAAGATCCGACTTTACGACTACGGGCAAAAATAGTCGTTTTAACTCCTAATCGTTGCATAGCTTGTGCAAGTTCAATCGCAATAACTCCACTACCGATCACTGCTAATGATTTTGGTAATGTTTCTAGTTCAAAGATTTGATCAGATGTGATGAGTTTATCATCGAGTTCATTTTTCCAATCTTTATTAAAAGTTGGGGTTGATCCAACAGCAATAATGAAGTTCTTGGCTTGATATTGTTTTTGATTAACTTGAACCGTTTTTGAATCAATAAAATGAGCTTTTCCTGAAATTTTATGTACGTCATTCCAACGATTAACTTCTTCTAGCGTTGCCCTAGTGAAGCGATCACGAAGCTCTCTTACATGTTGCATCACGTCTGAAGTATCAATTTTAGCTGCAACCCGTAGAGCAACTTCTGGGGAAGATTTAATTTCATGCATTCTATTGGCTGTTGAAATAAGGACTTTACTTGGCATACATCCAGTTCTTGCACAAGTTGTATCCCAAGGTCCATCATTAATAATTAGAATATTTTGGGTATGCTTTATTGCTTCTTTATAGGCAGATATTCCTGCAGTACCCGCACCGATGATAATGATGTCGTACATTGTGAAATAACTCTCTTTTTTACATTTTTTTAGGCTAACACAGTTAAACATTTATCACGCTTTTGTTTACATAAACTACTATATATGATTACATATCAGGCAATATAAATTAAATGACAACACTATTTTTATAGGGATTCTGGGGATTTTTTAATGAGTAAAAATGTTGGATTAAAATTATCGACAGTAGCTTTGGCTGTCTTGTTGGCAAGTTGTGGTGGCGGTGGTAGTGAAGGGTATTTTAATAATGAAGGCTCTTCATCTAATGCTGGGAATGGCAATACTAATAATGGTGGTACTACCGGAACATCTGCAACAGTTTCTGCATTAAAAATTGAATTAGATAAATTATCTATGGCAGCTACGAATGGGCAACTTACTGTGACTGTTCGGGCTTTAGATGAAAATAAAGGGGGCGTTGCAAATGCAGATATTACTTTAATGATTGTTGATCCAACAAATAATGTAAGTAATTCGAGCATTGCTAAGCAAACGACTGATGCATCTGGAAATACAGTTTACGTATTAACCACACCTAGTACTTCAACCACATTATCAGACCTAATAAAAAATGGCTTTAAAATTGTTGCTAAAACTAATAATGGTCAATTAAGTCAAGAACAAACAGTTACTGTAACTGGTGCCGATACTAATAATGGTTCCGACACTACGAGTATTGTTCTATTTGAGGCGACTAAAACTACATTAAATGTCCGAGGTGATCAGACTACGGTATCTTTAACAGCGGTCGATTCCAATGGCGCTACTTTAGCCAATCAAGCGATTTCCTTAAAAGTCAAAAATTCGGCATCGAATGGCGTAAAATTTACTCCTAATGCAACTCAAACTGATGCAAATGGTAAAATTACATATACTTTATCATTTACTGAAGCTCAAAGAGTATTATCTTATAGCTCTGCACAATTTGTTTCGGATGATTTGGTTCTTGAAGCAAATTTTGGTCAATCTACTCAGGTCTATACCTATAAATTAGATGTAGTGAATTCAACAGTACCTCAGCCTGTTGGTGCAATTACTGTAGCCTATAATCCAACAAAAATTGAAGATTCATTATCCGGCGTTTATTATTATCAAAACATCTCAGTTCAGGTAACGGACGTGGATGGTAAACCTCTTCCGAACCAAGATGTTGTTATGGGAGTTAATGCTCTAACTTATAATAAAGGGAATTTTGGTTTCTTTGATACTGATTTGCCACCAGATGGTAAAGTAGATAAATATCTTCCTGATGTGATTACACAATGCGTTTCACCAACTATTAAGGTGAATAGCGGAGGAAAAGAAATAGATCAACTAGCACCAGTTAAACCAGGTCAAACTGTTCAAGTTGTATCTTTTATCAACAAAGAAAATGTGCCAGCTACAGATAATAAATATACTACCGATGCAAATGGTCGTTTTGATTTGAAAATTCAATATCCTAAAATTTATGCAGGATATTTAAATCTTCAAATTCTTGCCGACTCTATTGTAAGTGGTAAACAAATCAGTGGTTCTACTAGTCTTGGTTTGAGTTATTTGATTAGTGATGTGGATGTAGAAAAGGGTATTGCTCCTAATTTAGTTAGTCCTTATGGTACTTCTCTCAATTGTAATGATGGAAATTAATTTCAATAAAAAACAGCGCTTCGGCGCTGTTTTTTTATGGGATTTTTTAAATTGAAGTTCCCACACTCACTCCAACCGTAGGCCGAACATCCATCGAGTTACATCCAACCATTACACATGAAATAAGCAGGAGTAGAATTATTTTATTCATTGAGCAATCCCAGTTTTTTCGCTTCATTAAATAATAGCGAAGAGCGTGAACCACTTCGACATATCATTAAAATTGGTTTTGGAAGCTCATTATAATATTTTGCAAATTCGACCACGTCTGGTTTTGAAATTTTACCGCTTATTATAGGTTGATAAATTACACTTACTTGGGATTTTTCAGCAATTTGACGTAACTGCGCCACTGAAACATGATTGCCCTGTTCTTGATCAGGACGATTCACAATGACAGATTTAAAACCTTGATCAACTAAAGTCCTAAATTTTTCAGTTGTCATTTGACCTGCAACACTGACAGATGGATTTAGACTCTGCATTAAAGTCGTAGTTTCTGCAAAAATTTGAGTACTGCAAGCCAAACTTAAACTGAGTACAGCACGATATATAACGTGCTTAATCATCCAGTAAATCCATTTGCTTCGCGAGTTGATATAAATTATTTGAACGATTTCCTGTACGGCAGAACATGAGTACTGGTTTTGGCAGTTCATTGAAATGATTGGCAAATGTACGGACATCGACTTCAGTAATTTGACCCGCAACCACAGGTTGAAACACATAGTCTAAACCGGCATTACGTGCAGATTCTTCAATTTGAGCACTTGTAGGTTGGTCTGAACCACCTTCCATATCCGGACGGTTGTTGATAATGGATTTAAAACCTTTCTCAACAACTTGTGCTACCTGCTCTGGGGAAATTTGACCTGCAAAGCCGACATTTTCGCTCATTTTGTCACTCCATAATTGGTTAAATAGATTTATGCTTTATGATAGCATTAAGCTTAAACTCGAGCTTAATCTGTTGAAATTTTTATAAGCGATTACAACCATAAAATAACGCAAAGGAGCGCGTATGCATTCCTATACAGTTGAACCACTGTATGTAAAAAGTGGGCAAGAGGTGATTGCCGCAGATTTTTACCGCCCCAAAACAGAACACAAGCCTGCTGTTATTATTATGGCACACGGTTTAGCTGCTTTACGGCAATTCAAACTGGTTCAATATGCCAAGCGTTTTGCTCAGGCAGGTTATGCCGTCGTCCTGTTTGATTATCGCTATTGGGGGGGGAGTACCGGGCGACCGCGAGAACTGGTATCGATACAATCTCAATTAGAAGACTGGCGAACCATGATTGCGCATATTCTAGAGCGAAAATCGATAGATACGCGGCGTATTGTGCTTTGGGGGACTTCTTTAAGTGGGGGATATGTCTTAAATCTGGCTGCAGAATTAAAAAATGTCCAAGCGGTAATAACACAAATTCCCTTTGTTGATGGCGCAGAAAGTGCCAAGCTTTATCCTTTACAACAACTCCCGAAAGCATTAAAGATATCCAGTCAGGACTATATGGGGGCGAAAGTAGGCATGTCCCCGAAAACCTTGCCTGTGGTAGGCAAGAAGGGCTTATGTTTTATGCCGACAGCGGATAGTTATGATGGCTATTTATCCATTGTCAATCCAGATTATTTTTGGAGTGGAGAGATTCCGGCCCGGATCTTTTTTAATTTAATTCGGTATCGTCCTATTCAGGATGTGCGTAAAATTAGCATTCCTGTTCTGTTTATTGCTTCGAAACAAGACAGCCTGATACCTATTGAGTCAAGTCGGGAAACAGCAACCAATATTGCCCCTTATGTACAATATCATGAGTGGGATATGAAACATTTTGATATTTATCATGGTCAATGGTTTGAAAAAGCCATCTCTACCCAATTAGACTTCTTACATCAACATATTGGAGTAAGCTAAATGATTATTGTATGTCCGGCATGTGGTGCAAAAAATCGTGTACCTGAAGATAAATTAGCAGCAAATCCAAATTGTGGTCAGTGCCATCAAGCATTGCTTCCTCTTGCTCCGATTGAACTGAATGAGCAGAATTTTAGTAACTTCGTTACCCATAGTGAATTGCCTGTTTTAATTGATTTATGGGCAGAATGGTGTGGTCCCTGCAAAATGATGGCCCCGCATTTTGAGCAAGTTGCCAAGCAAAATCCAAATGTGATTTTTGCTAAAATTAATACTGAAGAATCGCCTCGACTCAGTGGTGCTTTTAATGTACGGAGTATTCCCACTCTGGTTTTGATGAATAAAACCCATGAAATTGCTAGAATAAGTGGTGCGCTACGATCTACAGAGCTACAAAAGTGGCTAGATCAACATTTAAATGCCAATACTGGGAGTTAATGTGTCAGATATTCATGTAAAACCGGAGGGAACACTTTCCCTTCAAACCATTGCGATGCCAGCAGATACCAACTGGAGTGGTGATGTTTTTGGTGGATGGATTGTTTCACAAATGGATTTGGCAGGTGCAATTCATGCAGAGCGTTTTAGTAAAGGACGCTGTGCAACCATTTCGATCAATCAGATGACTTTTTTAGTTCCCGTAAAAGTCGGTGATGTGATTAGCTGTTACACCAAAATTTTAAAAGTGGGGAATACCTCAATTCAAATGCAAATTGAGGTATGGGATAGCCATGACAGTTCGCGTGAGCCAGTCCGTGTAACAGAAGGCGTATTTACCTTTGTTGCAGTAGATGTAAAAGGCGGAAAGCGTCAAATTCCCGAAGATGTAAAACAAAAATATTTAGCGTCTCAAGCAGCAAAATAATGAAAGACTGAAAGTGTAAGATAAAGCCCAATAGTGATTGGGCTTTTTTATGTTTTGAATTTTGCAAAACAGCATTTAGCTTTTAGGAATGGGGGGATTAAAAATTAAATTATTTATTTAAGTGCGACTTTGAAATCCAGGCCCACAGCATTTCACATTGAATCGGTTCTTCACCCGATTCATCGGTTACACGAACTGAAACTAGCATCTCGCCTTTTTCAGTACTTTGCATTAACTTTTGTTGATCCTCGGTCAAAGTTGCGGTCGCAGTCATTGCACCTTTAGATGGGCGTCTAAAATCGACTTTTAAACTCTTGATTAACACAATACAGGAGTCGGGAACATTCATGCCTGTAACAAAACCGGTGGCTGTTTCAGCAATCAGTGCCATGGCACAAGCATGGACTTGACCAATATGGTTTTGCATAGCACGATGGTTTTCAATTTTGACCACTACTTTGGCGTGGCTCACTTCCAGATAGCGAATATTGGCGCTACCCACCATCGGCACGACCCGACCAAACGCTTTGCTCCACAGGGTACTGCGAATACTTTTCGGAAGTTTAGAGGTGGCTTTAACCAGTTTTGATAAGCGGTTGGACGATGTCATGAAGTTCCTCGACTTACTGCATTAGTAGATTAGTCTTTAAAGTTATTAAACTGCAAAGGCACACCAAATTGTTGTTCTTTTAAGAACGCCATAATTTGTTGCAAAGTATCGCGCTTCTTGTCAGTTACACGAATCTTGTCACCTTGAATAGAAGATTGCGCTTTAATGCCGCTTTCTTTAATGGCTTTATTAATTTTTTTTGCGGTATCAGAGTCAAGTCCATCTTTAAGCTTGATGAC
>JBLZXS010000006.1:0-4760 GCA_050285325.1 Acinetobacter sp. | reverse complement strand
TGGAGATTGCTTCGATGTGGGTGTGTAACCAAATTGTCCCGGTGATAAATTAATCGCGCCACTAGAGTTAGATAGTTGTATTAGACCATCAATAACTTGTACATATAACCCAGGTGCAGAAGATCCAGATACAGGTGGAACTGCTGCGTTATTAGCATTATTCGTATTTGAAGTATCTAAAGGCAGTGGAAGACTCTGAGTTCCCCCCGTACTTGCAGAAGGTAAAATACTTGGTGGAAGCACAGCATTTGCAGCAACTGGAATAGATGAGTTTCCATTATTGCTCATGATAGAAACCGCTGGTGGCTGAGCAACATTGCGCATATTGCCAATAATAGAACTCCGGCTGTCCTGCATTTTTTGAATGAAATTCGTCATAACATCCAATGCTTCATTGCGCTTATTAGACAAACCCTGCAAGCGGAGCATGTCCATTTGCTGAGAGTTTGACCCTGAATCTATTTGACCTTTAATCCTTGTTTGCAATGCCTCTATATCTGCTTTATTTAAAATATTACTTTTCAATAGGCTTCCAATATCTACACCAGCAGATTGAGCATCAACTTTAAGCTTCTGGAACAGCTTGTCGATATTTGATCCGGCAGTAAGTTGGATAGACTTTTGTGTTGTTGAAAATATCGCCAATAAAGCTTGCAAGCTATTCAATGTCGTATTGAGTTTGCCAATTTGTTCATTCCTAGCCTGCACTCCCGAAATCTGATCTCGAAGCTGACTTTCTAATAAGTTCGCTCTTTGACTTTGAACAGCCATTAACGCACTTTCAAGATCCATTCCAGACAGATTTATTGGCGAAATTGCCCCTATATTATTCATATTAGGCGTGCTGCGTACCGTTGCTAAATCACTTATATTTGCACTGCTAGCCGCAGTAATATTAGCCTGTGCTGTAAGCTGTAAATTAGCTAACTGATAGTTTTGTGCAGCGTCACCTGTCAACACCAGATTCTGAATATTGACTTGTTTATTGTTGCCCACCGCAGCATTAGAAAACATCCCTTGCCCGATCACACCGAGCTGATCTCCCTGCAAGAGACCATCAAAAACGGCATTGGCCGTATTAAGTATCGCTAAATTTGTCCCGTCATAAGTCTTATTATTTGCGCTAATTCCGGCGATATTGCTGATAATGGCCTTATCAATTTTGACATCGGCCGCTTCAAATGCAAGGTCATATCCATTTTGTACAGAATACAAACCGCTCAATTGTGACTTATGAATACCCGCATTTTTGCCACCGCCTTCATAAACAGCATTTCCCCTTATCTTTGAAGTATCGGCATTCTGTACAGAGTTGGCATAACTGCTGCTGTTTTGATTTGAACCATTATATACAGTGTGATAGTCATCTGCTTTAACTGCCAATGGTGTTAAAAATGCTCGCAATAATGGCCCTGTCTGTCCCTCATAAATCCGCCATGCTGTACCACTGCCCGCCATATCACTAATGTTCCAACCTAAATCCGAGTAGTTTTGTTTTGATTTAGCCTGACTGTTTGTTAAGGTGCTTTCCGCTCCGGCATCATTCCAGACTGTTATATCGCCATCTGCCTGAGTGAAATAACCATTGCTTATGGAAGATCCCCAATTATCTCCAATCAGTACACTTGAGCCATTTTCACTATTCACCTGAGCCGAGCTATAAACCCGATCGACAGTGCTATAATAACTAGCACCAATCAAAGCTCCTACATTATAGTCCCCTGTCACACTCCCTTGCACAAAACTGTTACTCAGCTTTGAATTAACCATACTGCCAAAAAGTCCACCTACTGACTCACCACCTTGAATCTGTGCATTAATTAAACCTACATTGCGGATATCCGCATCCTCAATTTTTCCAAATAAACCAACATAGCTGCCTTGTCCTTGGTAGCCCTGCTTATCGATTTTCAGATTTTCAATCACATGACCTAAACCATCAAACAATCCTGTAAATGGACTGTTTCCTGCATTTGGCCCACTACCTTCAATCATGGTGCCAATCGGTGTGAAATTAGCGATACTGCTTGCATTAATATGAGTGCCTAGTGCGTAGTTACCTACCAAATCATCTTTCATTTCCTGCAAAGCTGTCACATCAGTAATGACTTGAAATTCTTTTAAATTTGTAACATCCGAGCCACGTTGTGTACTGAAATTTAAACCCTCCTGTAAATGCACCGGTGCTTGTATAAAATAGTCCGCATAGGTTGGCATGTCCCGATCATTAATAGCACTATAAACGGTACCATTACTGCCATCTGCACTTTGCTGTCCATATTTCAAAACAAGTTTTCCGCCATTACCCTGACTGGCATCTATGACATTATTGATATAAATATTGTTATAAGCATCCAGTGTCAGTGTTTTTCCACTGTTCCATTGAATGGCGTCATTCACTAAAATATCGCCTTTCCCGGCGTTGTTGTTCTGGGTTAGCGATGAATCATTCGACACTGTCGCCTGTGTTTCTGTGGTCTGAATCGTTACATCGGTATTTTTTAATGCGGCATTCAGTGCTGCACCGGTCATGTTGCCATTTTTAGCAGCCACCACAAAATCAACCGGATCAATCAGCCATGTTCCCGTTTTTCCATCTGCACCGGCCTTTGTACTTACCTGCGCTAGGTCAGCAATATTTACACTGGCAGCAGAGGTTTCAATAAAACCGCCACTCTGACCATTTTTACCTTCAGCCACCAAACTGCCTGAAATATTGACTGCACCCTTAGATATATCGCCTAACAGTACAATTTCACCCTTGGCATTGGTTTCCAAACGGTTTGCCTGAATATAGCCCGTGTGGTTCACCACAGCTCTGCCCAGCTGTTTTTCTGCAACTGCAGTCAAATGCACAACACCATTATCTGCAATAATGGCGCCGCCATTATCAACCAAGCCCTGCAATGTTCCCTGGTCTATGTCATAACTCGCAAGTTTTCCATTTTGCAGACTGACACGGACTTTATCCGCCGCAGTTAATTTGACCTGACCATTGGGTGCAGTAATAGAACCCGTATTTTTTACAACAGGTGCAATAAGCGCAACCGTACCGCTATTTGCGACCTGAATATCACCATGATTTTCAACTGCGCCATTTTCCCCACGACCTGCAAAAGTAAACTTGCCTTCTAATAAATCGTGTTCTTGTAAATCTAAGGTAGAAGCAACAATGCCGCCCACATTGACTTGAGCTGTTTTAGAGAAAATCACACCATTGGGGTTAATCAGAAAAACCTGACCGTTCGCATTTAGCCGGCCCATAATTTGACTGGCGTTGTTATCCAGCACGCGATTTAATGCAACCGAAGATTGATTCTGCTGATTAAAATTGACTGTTGCATGACGACCAATATTAAAAGTGTTCCAATGGGTTAAAAGATTTTGAGTATGCTGATTAATATTTAGCGTATTGCCTGTTTGGGTAAAATCAGCACTGCCAGATACAACCTGCTGGCCTGTTGGCAAAGTTGTCTCATTGATGGCAGCAAAAATGCTGCTACTGAGGGTGAGTAAAACGGTGCTTAAAGCACAGGACATCAGTACTTTAATCATATTTTTATTTGTATCTGAAACAGTTCCATTGCCAGAATGGCGTTTTGCTAATTCTGATACTGCTTGCCAGCAGTGCATTTTATTATTCCAAACCACTCTATAGAATCTGTTCATGATTAATCTCAGGAAAATTCAAGCATTAATCAATAATTAGAACATCACGCATTAACTCGGTATATCACCAGAATTGGGTATTTTAAAAAATTCAAGAGAGTTTATAAGTTATTCTGTTTAAGTTTCGTTTTTTTATAACTGATATTTTAATTAATCATCAAAGTAAATCATAAATCCTTGGTTCGCCAGAAAACTCATCCCTAAATTTCTATTTAGCGGGTGACATCCATGTCGCACTTTCATCCATCAACTATCATTCATAATTAACTTCCACCATCTGTATAAACTCAAACGCAGGCTCTTCATAAGGATGGCTGGCCTTTAATGCTTTTGCGACATTAGATGCTTGATCTTCAGGCACAATGGTTTCTACCCGCCATTCCTTCACCTGTTCCAGCTCTCCGACTTCACCAATAAACGGATTGGCCCCTTTCACTGGCTTAAACTGGCCTGTACCCAGAACCTGCCAGGCACAATGTTCATAGTTACCTATCCCACCTGCCCCAGCTTCAAATACAGCGAGTTTAGTTGGTTCCAGATGAGATTCGGGAACGTAGTAGATCAATTTAAGCATGCGGTATTTCTCTAAATTCATTGATTGTTATAGTAATACTACATACGCACGCATCTCTCTGTATGATTTATTACTTATTCAAAAATAATAAAAATCTAAATAGATAGAGATACAAGTCGCTATTACTTTTCGTGACATTTCTCTTACAGTTCAATCTTTTACACTGTTCAAAAAACACTCTATTTTAAAAACAAGATTAATTTTATAAATTCGGGATGGAAGTTTTTCATTCGCCTCCCGGTCTTAACAACAATATTTTTATTACACCTAAAGTCCTTCTAATAAAACAGTGCGAGAAGTTATCTTGCGATTTTCAGATACCCTTTCCTGTTTCTCTGACTTTGATCCGGTGTAAGCAACTGGAGAAAATAAATGTTATTCATCATCAGTGTGCTTATTCAATTTTTTACAATCTGGGCAGTTTTCTTTTTTGCATTGAACCGTAATACCGGGGCAATTACGACAATCATTGTTGCAGTAGTCACTGCCTTTATGAGTCCCTGGTCGCTGATTTTTG
>JBLZXS010000005.1:0-2684 GCA_050285325.1 Acinetobacter sp. | reverse complement strand
CAATGATGAAGTAAAACACTTATGCAAGACCGTTTAATCAGTGGAGCAGAAAAACCAGAAGATCATTTTGATCGGGCTATTCGACCAACTTCTCTTGCCGACTACATCGGACAACCTGTAGTACGCGAGCAAATGGAAATTTTCATTGGCGCAGCTCGCGGTCGTGGTGAAGCACTAGACCACACGCTGATTTTTGGTCCACCGGGTTTAGGTAAAACCACCCTTGCCAACATTATTGCGCGTGAAATGGGTGGAAATCTTAAATCTACTTCAGGGCCAGTTTTGGAGCGAGCCGGCGACTTAGCAGCAATGCTGACCAATCTTGAAGAAGGCGACGTCTTGTTCATTGATGAAATTCACCGCCTTTCTCCAGTGATTGAAGAAATTCTTTATCCAGCGATGGAAGACTACCAATTAGATATTATGATTGGTGAAGGCCCTGCTGCTCGTTCAATTAAACTCGATTTACCCCCGTTTACACTTGTCGCGGCTACAACACGTGCAGGTTTGCTCACCTCTCCTCTACGTGACCGTTTCGGTATTGTGCAACGTCTTGAGTTTTACTCTGTAGAAGACCTCACTCATATTGTGTCACGCTCTGCAAACTTGATGAATGTGCCCATCACAGTTGAGGGTGCAGAAGAAGTTGCACGCCGTGCACGCGGAACACCTCGTATTGCCAATCGTTTATTACGTCGAGTTCGTGACTATGCCCAAGTGAAAGGTACAGGTGAAGTGACTCATGAAATGGCACAACGTGCGCTTGATATGCTCAATGTTGATAAAGCTGGCTTAGACACCCTAGATCGCCGTTATTTGAGCATGCTGCTAGAGCGTTTTGATGGTGGCCCTGCTGGAGTCGAAGCGCTTGCAGCAGCAATGGCTGAAGACAGTGGCACTCTTGAAGATGTGATTGAACCGTATTTAATTCAACAAGGTTATGTGATGCGGACTGCGCGAGGTCGCATTGCAACTAACCAATCTTATTTACAGTTTGGCCTGACACCACCCGAGCCTAAAAACTAATCAAAGGAAGAGAATTTTCTCTTCCTTTTTTAATTCCTCTATTCTTCCAACTCAAATAACAATTGTTTTATCAATAATTTAGCAACTCTATACCTTTTAAGTCTTTCTTTATACCTTATTGATTTTTTAATATTTTAAAAAACTGAACTATAAGAAATCTAGATATTAAATCTTATGAACAATAATATTTTTAGGATAAGGACATGTATAAGAAAGCCGCTTTATTTTTACCGCTTGCCTTAATGAGTCAGCTGAGCCTAGCCGATTGGGTAAACGATGCTGCTCAACAAAATGAAAATCAAGTCATTCAGCTAAGACAAAACATTCACCAACATCCTGAACTAGGCAATATGGAATTTAAAACCTCCGCACTAGTTCAAAAAGAATTGAAGTCTTATGGCATTCAAGTCAAAACAGGCTATGCGAAAACAGGTGTAATTGGCATCTTAAAAGGCAATAAATCTGGGCCGATTATCGCACTTAGAGCTGATATGGATGCTTTACCCATGGAAGAAAAAAGCGGTGTTCCCTTTGCCAGTAAACAAAAATCAATTTATCAAGGCAAGGAAACTTATGTGATGCATGCCTGTGGACATGATGCACACACTGCAATGTTATTAGGCGCAGCAAAAATTTTAGCTGCGAATAAAGATAAAATATCGGGCACCGTTATTTTTGTTTTTCAACCTGCTGAAGAAGGTGGTGCAGATATAGATAACTTTACCCATGGTGATCAAATCGGTTCACGAAAAATGATCGCAGATGGTGTCTTTAAAGACTATAAACCTGAAGCTATTTTTGGAATGCATGTCATGGCGGGCATGAAAAGTGGGCACCTTTACTATAAAGACGGCGCCATTTTAAATAGTGCAGATCACTTACGTATTCAGGTCAATGGTAAACAGGTCCATGGCTCTACCCCTTGGTTAGGTAAAGATCCAATTTATGCATCTGCGCTCATGATTAACAATTTGCAAAGTCTGATTAGCCGAAGAACAGATCTAACCCAAGGGATGGGCGTAGTCAGTATTGGCAACATTCAAGGGGGTACAGCAGGAAACGTGATTCCCGAACAGGTCAATATGATCGGTACTATTCGCTCTAATAACGAAGAAATAAGAAATAACATCTTAAAAAGTTTACCAATTATGATAGAGCATAATGCTCAAGCCAATGATGTAACTGCTAAAATTGAAATTGCACCTTATGCGCCAGTAACCATGAATGATAAAACCCTTACTCAACTTATTCAGCCAACATTGGCCAAAGTTGCAGGAGCTTCAAAACTGCATGTGCTTGACCACAATGCAAGCGCTAGTGAGGATTTTGCCTATTATGGCAAACTGATGCCTTCATTCTTTGTTTTCTTAGGAGCAACACCAGAAAATCAAGACCCAAGTCAGGCTGCACCGAATCATAATCCTTATTTTATTGTAGATGACAAGGCCTTAAAAACAGGGACTGAGTTACATGTAAGATTCGTATTAGATTATCCGAATATGTCAAAACAAGTTCAAACGACATGGAAACCATCATAATTTAAAAGCATGCTAGCCATGAGATGTAGCGTTTTTAGACCAAAAATACAGCAATCGCAATTGAAAGGTTGTGCCATAGGACTTAGTATGCAATCTGCTAAACTGCCCCGTATTTAAAGC
>JBLZXS010000004.1:14151-23545 GCA_050285325.1 Acinetobacter sp. | reverse complement strand
GAAAAAAATTTCCAAATCCAATACTTTATTTAGCATGGACAATCAGCAGTAATATTTAAGCAGAATTATTTTTTTAAGCATTAAAAAACCAGTCGAACAATCAACTCAACTGGTTTTAAAAGAAACCATTATCGTTTAAAAAAGCCCGAAACCAAGTTCATGACTTGCTGAATATCCGCATTGGCTTCCTGTTTATTGGTTTGCTCACCTTGTGGTGTTAAAGAATCAATAATTTGTGGCAGCACTTTTGAAATCGCACCGTAAATATCTTGCTTAGGTACTTGAGCTTCTTGAGCAACCTGTTCTACATCTTGATCATCAAACAGGCTTTGTACCTGTTGTTGATCCACACTGGCATTTTCACCCGGACCAGTCGAAACCCAATCATCCACTTGACTGGTTAAGCCTTGGCCTTTCAATTTATCCAAAGCACCTTGTATGCCGCCTTGTTTTTGAATCCATGCCAAAACCAGGGGCAAAACTGCGATTAGTAAAGTTTTTGTACCACCACCACCTAAACCGCCAGTTTGCTGTCTTGGCTGATTTTGTTGTGTTCCGCCCAAATGCCCCAATACTGATCCTAATATCCCACCTAAACCACCTTGTGGTTGCGACTGTGATTGTTGGGATTGTGGTGCCTGTTGCTGTGTATTATTCCCCCCCATTTGTCCCAGTACAGAACCAAGGATCCCACCTAAACCGCCCTGTTGTGATTGATGCTGTGACTGGTTTTGCTGATTGCTGCCTAAAGCCTGTTTCGCCAGCATTTCTACAATATTGCTAAGATTAGTCATCGTATTATCCTTATATAAGCTTTCTAAAAGCATACGATGCTTTCAAAATCAGGAATGACGACAAATTGTTAAGTTTTGCAAAATTTAGAAAAGACGAAAGGACTTGATCTTACCAGCGAAATTTATTCCAGTTTTCCGGATTAGCCCAAAACTTGGAGTTAAACCAGTCCGGTACATGCTTGTAGGTCAGGATATTAAATTGCCATAGCGCAAAATTACTGTCGTGCTGGGTTTTATCAATCAACTGGGTAAAACCTAAAGAACGTAATAATTTTTCATCTTGCAGCTGACTGACCACCACAATTCTTTTCGCCATTAAATCACGCAGTTTGACCAGCACTTGTGATTTCTGAACATTTGAAATATGGATTAATTCTTGTGAATCAAGCAATACCAGACCCAAGTCATATCGCTGTGTAAAAGGCAGATTTAAAAACTCAGTTACGTTAAAATAGTGCCATTGAATTGATTGATTGTTGTCGTATTGTCCAAGATTTTGACCAATACATAATGCAGTTTGAATAGGCTGTTGTTTGGATAAATCGTCTAGCATTGAAGTGATTACATTTTGTTCAGCCATAACTGCATCCTTATTATTTGAGAGAGTATTCTTCATGGAACTACAAGGCATTTGCCATAAAATGCATGCTGGTCTAAAGGACCTTAGTGTAACTGATCAACAGACGTGTAAGGCAAATGTAGAATATAAATTTGTTCTAGATCGGTCAGAAATCAACCTACCTTTTAGTTTAGGTCAGGAAATTGAGATTGAATGGACCGGTAATATTTATTGTGTTTCTTGTGGAAGTAAAACTCCAAAATCATACTCACAAGGTCACTGCTACAAATGCTTCAAAACCAAAGCTTCATGTGACATGTGCATCATGAAGCCAGAAACTTGTCACTATCATCTGGGCACTTGCCGTCAAGATAGTTTTGCGCATGAAGTCTGTTTCAAACCGCATATTGTCTATCTTGCCAATTCCAGCGCCTTAAAAGTGGGAATTACCCGCGAGGGACAAATGCCTACCCGCTGGCTGGATCAAGGTGCAACCCAAGCGCTACCGATTATGAAAGTTGGTTCACGCCGCTTATCGGGTCAGCTCGAAATTATGTTTGGAACTCAAGTCGCAGACAAGACGGATTGGCGCAAACTGCTGAAAGGTGAAGCTGAGCCATTAGATTTGATTGAAGTTCGTGAGCAACTGATTGAAGAATTTGCTCCAAAAATTCAAACCATTCGTGATGAGTTCAGTCAAAACCTCGAATTCAATGAAACTGTTGAAATCATGGAAAGCGAATTGCCACGTGAGTTTGTTTATCCAGTAGAGCAATATCCTGAGAAAATCAAATCCCACAATTTAGACAAAACCCCTATTATTCGCGGCAAGTTATTCGGGATTAAAGGTCAATATTTGATCCTGGATACTGGAGTGATTAATATCCGTAAATACTCAGGTTATGAATTGAAAATTCGCGCTGAATAAAACTTTATTTAGGCCATAAAAAAACCTGCATTAATGCAGGTTTTTTTATTTCATAGCAAATTATTTAATTTTTGCATGTGACTTAAGATATTGAGTGTAATCATCCAATTCTTGTTGACCACGAAGTTGCTGGTACAACTTAGACAATTCATTTAATTGATCATCCGTTAAAGCATTAGCTGTAGTCTTATTTACATTCGACACAGCCACCACCACCAACTCATTTGGCAATGAAGCTGTGGTCACTGACCACATACCTGCTTTCGGTGCTGGCACACTGAATGCTGCACGCTCAATCTCACGTTTCAAACCTTGTGAACGGGTAAATACACCCGCGCTTTCAAAAGCGATTTGACTTTGTGCCACAACAGTCGCAGCCGGTTGTGATTTAAAGTTATTCAATGCCGTCTGGATTTTCGCTTTAGCTGCATCAATTGCTTTTTGCTCAATCAGTTTAGCTTTTACACGAGGCGTCGCTTCTGCAAGTGTTTGCACACCAGCCGCGTGGTAATTCCGCACTTTCACCCAAACTGTATTGCCATTGGCTAACTGAATACTGCTTGAAGCGTTACGATCACCATTTTTCACATCATCATTAAATAGCTTAACTTTAACATTTGCATCGCTAAGTACAGGATGTTGAGTCGCTAAAGTCATGCCTTTTACTGATTGAACAGTTACACCCTTCACTTCTTGTGCAACTACATCTAATGCATCACTACCAACAACCATTTCATTTAAACTATTTACAGTATCTGAAAAGGCATTTGCAGATTTGTTCTTTTGTAATTCCGCCATCAAGCGTGGTTTTTCAGTTTCAAATGATGGCAACTTGACTGCAGCTGCTTCTGTTTCAATTAAATGATAACCATACTGGGTTTTAACCGGCGCGGATACTTGCGCTGATTTTAATGAAGCCACCGCCTGGTCAAAGGTATCACCAAAAACACCTTTGACATAAGCATCTACCACACCACCTTTAGCTTTAGATTCAGTATCATCTGAGTACTGCGCAGCAGCTTGAGCAAAGCTCATCCCTGCCTTGATTTTCGCAGCGACATCATCAGCTAATTTCTTCGCTTCTGCATCTGAACGCGTATCTGCCGCAATTAAAATATGCTTCACCAAAGGTTTAGCATTGCTTTTTTGTGCATCCACAAATGTTGCATAGGCTTGCTGTAATTCAGCCTCTGTCACTTGCGTATTCGCAGGTGCAACATTGACAGGAGTCAACACCACATAATCCACATCTACACTTGCAACTTGTTTAAATGAATTTTGATGCTTGTTGTAATAAGCAGCAACTTCTTGAGCTGTTACATTTACATTTTTCTTGTAATCGTCCAGTTTAATGCTAGCCAAATGCAAAGTACGTTGTTCAGTCTGTAAATTGGCAATTTGTTCAATATCCAACTTACTGACCAATGCATAATCCATAAAGGTTGAAGTCAACATTTTTAAAGCATGGTCTTGACGTAAATTTGCAATCAAAGCTTGACTGGTCATCCCCACTGAACGCAAATAATTTGCATACAAGCTTTCAGAAAATTTACCGTTTTCTTGGAAGTTAGGCTGTTGAGCAACCATTTGCTCAATTTGAGCATCACTTAATGAAATACCCAATTCTTCTGCTTGTTGTAGTAACAAGGTACGCGCCACCAAGGTATCCATGGCTTTATTTTGAATAAAAGACTGATTCAATAAAGTTTCATCACCATTGGCATAAGCCAAGTACTGATCTTTAAATGATTTGGTCAATGTTTCTAGTTCTTTTTTAGAAATTTCTTGGCCATTGACTAATTTTGCTGTGTCTTCTGACTTCCCACCACTAAAATATCCTTCAATACCTACAAGTGCTAAAGGGGTCAAAAACAATATGAGCAGAACTTTGCCCAACCAACCCTTAATAACTTTACGAAAAGATTCCATAAGTATTCCAATATTTTATTTGTGAGGGATTTTACCCGAAAACCCACAATGAATGAATGAGTTCAACTGAAAATCGGCATTATTAATAAAAAAACGCGCCTAAGTCGGCGCGTTTATTGGCTTTAAAAAAGATTAAGCAACAGAATCTTTTAAACCTTTACCAGCTTTGAAGCTAGGAACCTTGCTTGCTTTAATTTCTAAAGCTGCGCCAGTCTGTGGGTTACGACCAGTACGTGCTGCACGTTCTTTTACGTTGAATGTACCAAAACCAACAAGTGTTACAGTATCACCAGATTTAAGTGCTTCAGTAATTGAAGCAATTGTCGCATCTAAGGCTTTACCTGCATCAGTCTTAGACAATCCCCCTTTCTCTGCAATTGCATCGATTAATTCTGATTTATTCATGAAGATTACGTCCTCTTAATATCGTTTATTTAAGGTCTAAGGATTCCATAACACCTTTATAGCAATGCTTTAGGGCAAAACGCAATACTCTGGATATGGTTTTCTGCAAAATAAATGCGAAAAAAATTGTTGAAAAATGCAGAAAAAGCGAAATTGTTTCATTTTTTTACAATTTGCGCTTTTAATGACTTATTTTCTTCAACTAAAAAATCGACCTTGCTATGTAGTTGTAATATGAGGCTTTCTAAATGTTGAATATCTTTGACTGTCACCAAGCCGATTCGATTTAAAGAATGGTTCACACTATGGTCAAGTAGCTTCTCAACTTTATCTTTCGTGTCAGTTACTGATTCTTTCGCCTTCTCAGACACCTTTTCTACCGTTTGATCGGCGATTTCCGTGGTTTTAGACTCCAGTTCTTCACCAACTTTAACCAAGGAGTCAAATAATTTATTTCCTTCTTCTTCTGCACGTGAAAAAGCACCTAAACCTGCCAGCCAAATCTGTTGGGTATATTTACGGAAATCTAGCCCTGATTTCCGTCCTCCACGTGACTTATTCTTTGTTTTATCAGGATTTTCTGGTTTATTTTGCTCTTCATCCTGATTTTTTATTTGCTTATCCATTGATCCCTTCTCCTGATTGTCTTATGGATTGCTAAACATATCTATCCATAAAATACACTGATAATAGCAAATTAAATACTTGATAGATTTGCTAAACTGTTCTACAAAGCAAGATTATTATGTAATTGATTTAAAGTCCTGAAACACATTTACGAGCTAGGATGCTCTATTTCAGGTAAGGATAAGTTTTTATGAGTGAATCGCAGCAAAGTCAAAATCAACCGCATTTGTTGCTCACAATGGCTATGATTGTTCTTGAAACAATTTTTACCCTTATTTTGAAGCATGATCGTGTTATTGGTTTGCAAGCTAAAAAATTTATAGATCAAAAAGTTGCGATTAAAATTAATAGCTATTTGCCTTATTTTGATTTTTACGTTCAATTTACTGAACATGGGGTTCTATTTGACACCAAGGCACCAGAGCAAGCAGTAGATCTTGATATCCGTACTACACTCATGGATTTAATCAAAGTTTTTGTCTTTGCTAATCGCCGCAGTCTCAAAAAAATGCGTATCGACGGTGATCTCACTTTAAAAGATGAGTTCCGGGATTTAGCTTTACTCTTCAGCTTTCCAAAAGTACTCTCAGATTGGAAACAATGGCTTACTGAACCAGAAGATGGGCAAGAAATTATTGCCTCAAAAAAACGTATTGCTCCGCTTTTAGAAAAAATTGAGGTGCAACGTTCAAAAATCAATAGTCTGGAAGTTGAAGTCAAACAGTACAAAAACCGGATTCGCCGCATTCAACAAAAACAGAAAAGAATGAATATGGCATTTAGTCTAACAACCGCACTGTTGATTGCGCTATTAGTGTATAATGTATGGGTTGTATAAATAGATAATTTTTCTTGTAAAACAAAACGGTTTAAAGCCTCATAAAAAACTTGACTATTTTAGTCAGGATTCTTAAAATCGACACATCTAGTCTTAACATGTGTATCGAATCATGCGTCTTACTACTCGCGGTCGCTACGCAGTGACTGCTCTACTTGATTTAGCTTTGCAGCCAACTGAACAAACGATCACGCTTGCAGAAATTGCAGCTCGTCAAACCATTTCTGTTGCCTATCTTGAGCAGTTATTTGCGAAATTAAAGCGTCACGGCTTAGTGTCTAGTGTACGTGGTGCCAACGGTGGTTACCATCTTGCCCGTCGCGCTGAAGAAATCACTGTGTTAGAAATTATTGAAGCTGTAAACGAAACAGTTGACGCGACTCGTTGTGATCATAAAGGCAACTGCCAAAATGGTGCAATGTGCTTAACTCATGATTTATGGCAAGAACTCTCCCACCACATTGCCGATTATTTAGCAAAAATTACGCTTGCTGATCTTGTAGCACGAGACAACGTACAAACCGTTGCAATCCGCCAAAATTCACCAAGTTTTGATTCAGCCCTTTTATCGGTTACAGGTATTTGACATGAAACGTCCAATTTATCTTGATTATGCAGCAACCACTCCGGTAGACCCTCAAGTTGCAGAACGTATGATGGAGTGCTTAACATTCGATGGTACTTTCGGTAATGCGGCATCTCGTTCTCATGCTTACGGCTGGCAGGCAGAAGAAAAAGTAGAATATGCACGTGAACAAGTTGCTAACTTAATCAAAGCGGATCCACGTGAAATCGTGTGGACGTCTGGTGCGACTGAATCTGACAACCTTGCATTAAAGGGTATTGCACAGTTCTATGCCTCTAAAGGCAAGCACATTATTACCAGTAAAATTGAACATAAAGCAATTTTAGATACTTGCCGTGAACTTGAAGACCAAGGTTTTGAAATCACTTATCTTGAGCCAGAACCAAAAACCGGTTTAATTACGCCGGATATGGTTAAAGCTGCGATTCGTCCAGATACCATTCTTGTTTCACTGATGATGGTAAACAACGAAATTGGTACTGTGACTGACGTTGCTGCCATTGGTGAAATCACCCGCGCAAATAAAATCTATTTCCATGTCGATGCTGCTCAGGCCGCAGGTAAAGTTGAAATTGACCTTTCAACCATGAAAATTGATTTAATGAGTTTCTCTGCTCATAAAATTTATGGCCCTAAAGGTATGGGCGCACTGTTTGTACGCCGTAGCCCGCGTGTTCGCCTTAAAGCTCAAATGCATGGTGGCGGTCATGAACGTGGTATGCGTTCAGGCACCCTGCCTACCCACCAAATTGTGGGTATGGGGGAAGCCTTCGAACTTGCTGGCAAAAATCTGGTATCTGAACAAAAACGTCTGCGTGTATTACGTGACAAACTTTGGAATGGTTTACAAGGTTTAGAACAAGTGTTCTTAAACGGCCACCCTGAATACAATGTTGCAAACTACTTAAATGTAAGCTTCAACTTTGTTGAAGGCGAATCATTGATGATGGCATTGAAAGATGCTGCGGTATCATCAGGGTCTGCATGTACTTCTGCAACGCTTGAGCCTTCGTATGTACTTCGTGCATTAGGTTTGTCAGATGAGCTTGCACACAGTTCTATTCGCTTCAGCTTCGGTAAATATACCACTGAAGAAGATATCGACCATGTACTCGAAGTAACCAAAGCTGCTGTACAAAAACTACGTGATCTTTCTCCTCTTTGGGATATGTACAAAGATGGTGTGGATCTATCTACCGTAGAATGGGCTGAACACTAATTTATTCATGGCATCTTATAGAAATTTGCTTAAGATGCCCCCATATTAATTCTTATCAAGGCTGACCCCGAGGTTTGGAGACGCATCATGGCTTATAGTGAAAAAGTAATTGATCATTACGAAAACCCTCGTAATGTCGGTGTTTTAGATAAAAACGCTGAAAATGTTGGTACAGGTATGGTCGGTGCACCCGCTTGTGGTGATGTTATGCGCCTTCAGATTCAAGTTGATGATAACGGTGTGATTGAACAGGCACGTTTCAAAACTTACGGCTGTGGCTCTGCGATTGCGTCAAGTTCGCTTGTTACTGAGTGGCTTAAAGGTAAAACTTTAGACCAAGCGCAAGCAATCAAAAACATTGATATTGCAACTGAACTCGCGCTTCCACCAGTAAAAGTACACTGTTCTGTACTGGCTGAAGATGCAATTAAAGCTGCTGTTGAAGACTATCGCAGCAAAAAAGCTAAAGCTTAATTGCTTTATGTTTTGAATAAAGAATAATGGAGTTTTCATGATTCATTTAACTGAAAATGCTGCAACTCATATCAGCAATTACTTAAAAAATCGCGGTAAGGGTGAAGGCATTCGCGTTGGCGTGAAAACTTCAGGCTGTTCTGGTTTGGCCTATGTACTCGAATTCGTTGATGAAATTGATGAGCATGATCAAACTTTTGAACAGTTTGGCGTTAAGGTTTTTGTTGATCCTAAAAGCAGTGTCTATTTAGAAGGTTTAGAAATGGACTATGTAAAAAATGGCTTGAACGAAGGCTTCGAATTTAACAACCCGAATAAAAAGGGTGAATGCGGGTGCGGTGAATCTTTCACGGTTTAACCCCCCTGCCATTCTCTTTTAAAGCATTAAAACAGTGTACAATACACTGTTTTAATTGCATTTATATGTACAGTTATTTTTATAGAATTTTCGCGGATCAAATCTCCCATGAATCATTTTGAGTTGTTCAATCTTCCTGCAGCACTCGATATTGATTTAGCAGCTTTAAAAAATGAATTTTTAAAATTGCAGCAACAATATCATCCCGATAAAGCTGAAGATAAAGATCAGGCATTGATCAAGTCAAGCGAGATTAATCAGGCCTTTAAAGTCTTGTCTCAAGTTGATAGTCGTGCGGGATATCTGCTTTCGTTAAAAAAGCAGGATCATCTGCTTGACCAATCCATCAGCGATTTTGATTTTTTACAATCTGCGCTAGAAATTCGTGAACAGCTGGATGAAGCTCACACTGCCGATGATTTGATTTCACTTAAACACGAAGTCCAACAATGGATTGACAGTTTAGTCCGTGAATTTAAAATTGACTATACTGAAGAAGATTGGGCGGAAGCGCGCGATACAGTGCGTAAGTTACGTTTTTTCCAGAAAGTCATGGCGGATATTGATAAAGCTGAAGATCGCTTTTTAGATGATGATTCTTTCGATCTTGACGATGATTTTTAATTTATTTTACTTTTTAGACGTTCAAAGGATGTAACACAATGGCTCTCTTGCAA
>JBLZXS010000004.1:0-14141 GCA_050285325.1 Acinetobacter sp. | reverse complement strand
TGAGTTTTAATCCTTAATTTTTAGGATTTTTACTTCCGCTTTAATTATTCAAATTTTTAACTTTTGACGTTCAAAGGATGTAACACAATGGCTCTCTTGCAAATTGCAGAACCTGGTCAATCAAGTGCGCCCCACGAACACCGCATCGCGATTGGTATCGATTTAGGTACCACCCATTCTTTAGTCGCTACGGTTCTCTCAGGCAAAGCCAAAGTTCTTAACGATGAACAAGGTCGCGTGTTACTTCCATCGATTGTGCATTATGCAGATCAGGCTACACAATATGGTGATGAAGCTAAAGCATTCATGACCAGTGACCCTAAGAACACCATTGTTTCTGTTAAGCGTTTTATGGGTCGTTCAAAAGCGGATATTAAATTCCAACATCCTTATACTTTGGTGGGTGAAGACCATCAAATGCCGGCTTTCGAAACCCTTCAAGGGCGTAAAACCCCTGTTGAAATTTCAGCTGAAATTTTAAAACAACTCAAAGAACGTGCTGAATCCAGCTTACAAAATCCAATTAATGGCGCAGTCATTACTGTTCCCGCCTATTTTGATGAAGCTCAGCGCCAGGCTACTCGCGATGCTGCCCAAATGGCGGGTTTAAATGTTCTACGCTTACTGAATGAGCCGACTGCTGCTGCGGTAGCATACGGTCTAGATCAAGAAAGTAATTTGGCTTCTGACCGTAACTATGTGATTTATGACTTGGGTGGCGGTACTTTTGACGTTTCTATCTTGCGTTTTACTCAAGGTGTATTCGAAGTTTTATCGACGGGTGGTCATACTGCACTCGGTGGTGATGACCTAGATCGCCTCATTGTAAAATGGGCAAAAAAACAGCTCAATATTGAAACTTTAAATGATGCAGAATATGCACATTTAATCGTTGCAGCACGTCATGCCAAGGAAGCACTAACTGATGCAGAATCGGTTGAACTTCAAGCCCTTGATCAAGTTTTAGCTTTAGATCGCGCTACCTTTGAAGACATCATTAAAATTGCTTTAGATAAAACCATTAGCGTATGCAAACGCGTAATGCGTGATGCCAAACTTGAACTGGATGATATCCAAAATGTGGTTCTGGTGGGCGGATCAACCCGTTCATATGCCGTGCAAAAAGCTGTTCGCGATGTATTCAATCAAGAACCTTTATGCACAATTAACCCCGATGAAGTCGTTGCCATTGGTGCAGCCATCACTGCAGACCAACTGATTGGCAACAGCAAAGATGGTTCCCTGCTGCTGGATGTCACCCCCCTCTCCTTAGGTTTAGAGACCATGGGCGGTCTGGTTGAACGCCTGATTTCACGTAATACCGCTATCCCGGTTGCACGTCGTCAAGAGTTTACCACCTATCAAGATGGTCAAACTGCAATGCTGATTCACGTGGTACAAGGTGAACGTGATCTGGTTGAACACTGTCGAAGTTTAGGTCGTTTTGTATTACATGGCATTCCTCCGATGACTGCAGGTCAGGCACGCATTGAAGTAACTTTCCAGGTCGATGCAGATGGTTTACTCACTGTTTCTGCAAAAGAAACGACTTCTGGCGTGCATGCGCAAATTGATATTAAACCGTCTTATGGTTTATCTGATTCTGATACTGAACGCTTGTTAATTGAAGGTTTTAAATTTGCTGAAGAAGATAAAAATCTTCGTCACTTACAAGAAACCAAAGTTGAAGCACAACGTGAACTTGAAGCACTGACACAAGCATTAAAAGTTGATTCAAGCCTGTTGGGCGCTGAACAACTGGTCGCTTTAGAGCAAGCCAAGATTCAACTTGAAAGCCAATTATCAAGCACTGATATCAAAGCTATTGAAGAAGCTGTACAACAACTTAAAATACATAGTGATGCCTTTGCAGCTGCACGTATGAATCAACACATTGATTCCGCGCTTAAAGGTACTCAACTTGAAGATTGGTCAAACTCACCCGAATAAATAGGTAAAAATTATGCCACGTATTAAAGTTCTTCCACATGCGCAAATTTGCCCCAATGGTGCTGAGTTTGAAGTCGAACAAGATGCTAATTTGTGTGAAAGCTTATTGAAAAATGGTATCAAAATCGAGCATGCCTGTGACATGTCATGTGCATGTACAACTTGTCATGTTGTTGTTCGTAAAGGTTTTGACAGTCTGGAAGAAATGAATGATGTCGAAGCTGATTTACTCGATCGCGCTTGGGGCTTGGAACCTGATTCCCGTCTCTCATGCCAGGTTAAAATTGTAGATGAAGACTTGGAAGTTGAAATTCCGAAATACACAATTAATCATGCTTCTGAAAATCATTAATTAATTCAGGATTAAAAAACCACGCTAAGCGTGGTTTTTTATATTTAATTTAATAGTTACAATGCCTAGTGATATTGTTCATCTTCTATCACTTCATCTTCTAAATTCAGTTTTACAATGCCTTGAGAATTGGTCATTTTTTGTTGTTTTTCGATGCGTTTAATCATTTTTTCCAAAACACTGATCAGTTCCGGATATTCATAATTTTGAACTTCATCCAGATTCAATAATAAATGGAAGCCTTTATATTCATAGTCAAACCAGCGCTGGTAATCCGATTTACGTGAAGTATATTTTTCCATCACTTGCCAAGTATTCACTGGTCCCTGAATACCTTTTAAGGTAATCGGCGCTTTAGGTGCACACAAATAATCATTTTTAATTAAATTATAGGTTTCATCAGAAATTAAAATTTCATCGACTGCTGCCGCACTTTGCAATCGTGCTGCCAGATTGGCATCACGACCAACAATGGTATACGCCATACGATGAGCTGCACCATAATTCCCAACGTGACAATATCCGGTACTGATCCCCATACGAATATGTAAAGCCGGATAGCCCATTTTAATCCAACGCTCTCTTAATAATTTCATTTGCTGACGCATATCAATCGCCATGTCCAGACAAGTTTTTGCATCTTGCTCAACACCTTGAGAAATAGGATCACCAAAGAAAATAAGAATCGCATCTCCCATAAACTTGTCAACAGTCGCTTCATACTGCTTTGCGATTTCTGTCATATGACTCAAGTAGTCATTCAGCAAGAATGCCAAGTCATCTGGAATAAGCGTTTCAGAGAGTTCTGTAAAACCTTGAATATCTGAAAAGAAAATCGTCATTTTCTTTCGCTTATATTCAATTTTGGCTTCCGATTCACCCTTCATAATCGATTGCCACAATTGCACCGGTGCATAACGGCTAAGTTGATTCGCAAACTCCATATAACGATTCATTTGATCGTAATAATAGGATTTCCGATTACTCATGTATTGTATTTGACTGCGTTGGTAATAACTTCCGACGCCAAAATAAGTAATTAAACAAATAAAACCCAGAACGGTTAATTCGCCTGTGGTTTGTTCAAAATACTCACCAAATCCAAAAACAAAGATATTACACAGATAAAAAACGGCTATTCCAATCAAGCTTGCTAATGACACGATTAAAAATGAAATTTTATTGCTGATTGCAGTATATAGAAGTGCAAAAAGAGAAATAAAAGTCAGTACAAGATTTAAATGAATAGCAGATAAAATAACTGAAATAACAATAACATCAACGACAAAGAGTAAGCTACGTCTTATTTTTGAATTATAACGGTACAATAATCCATTGGATAACTTGGGTATAACAATCAGAACAAGCAATAAGAATAAAGGTACATAAATCTGATATTGAGTGTCAGACGCAGTGTAATGATAGACAATAATCAACAAAGACAACATGATATACCCCATCAAACGATGAAAATATTCAAATTGTCTTGGCTCTTTTCTAATCCAGTCGTCTAACGGCACTCAATCACTCTCCTAGTATTCACAACCATATATTCCCTTATATGGCAAAGGGTCGCGAATTTAGTCCATACGCCAATCAAAAGGCATATCACCTTGACCACGTAATGCGAGCATCAAAGTCTGACGCATATGCGCAAGCACTTCATTACTATAAGGAACTGCAGGTGTTCCCCAAACAGGTTTTGGCCAAGCTACATCATTTTGGTAGCGTACTACATGATGAAAATGTAATTGTGGAACCATATTGCCCAAAGCAGCAACATTCATTTTGTCCGCACGGAATACACGCGCCAACTGGCTTGATAACCAGCTAGATTCACGCAGAAATTGTTCTTGGTCAGCCTGACTTAATTCATATAATTCGCTAATACCCGGAACACGCGGAATTAATATGAGCCACGGAAATTGCATATCATTCATTAAACGACATGTTGACAGTGGGAAGTCGCCTACAAAAAAAGTATCTTGAGCAAGTTGTGGATGCAAACTAAACATATCTTTATAAATTATGCAAAATTAGAATGATGGCTAATACTATCACATCCAATGAGACGTGAATATTCTATGCAATGTGTTTCATTACAAATAAACGACTATTTGTTTTCAACAATTCAGCACCTATAAATTTAATAAATTTCTTTAAAAAATCAAGTATTTCTTTTCTACAAGTCTTTAATGATGGGTAAATTAAGAAATGAGTGCATAAAATTTATACACTCTGTTTTTAATCAGTGAATTTCTTTCAGTAAACTCGCCAGCAAATCGGAAATAAATTGAATTCTTTTTTGATAATCTTCCAGCATTACCATGACTTTCAAACGTTGCCCACCTTCCATGCGGAAAAAAGTCGGATGTTTTTGCATCATTTGAATAATGCTGATTGCTTGAACTGGAGTGTCCGGTGAAAACTCAATATGTCCACCATGTGGACCGATATCAACTTTGGTAATTCCCAACTGCTCTGCTTTTAAGCGAATTTGATGCACAGCAAATAATTGTTTTACCGGCTGTGGTGGCACACCAAAACGGTCAATCAATTCCATACGGATATTATCGAGTTTCTCTTGGGTGTCAGTATTACTGATCCGCTTATAAAACATCAGACGCTGGTGTACATCGCCCAAATATTCATCAGGAATCAATGCAGGCATATGCAGATTAATTTCAGCCGTCAACGATAATGGTGCATCGAAATTCGGTGTTTTACCTTTCTGAATGGCTTTAGTCGCCTTTTCAAGCATTTCCATATACAGACTATAACCGATTGCATGCATCGAACCGCTTTGTTGCTCACCCAGCAGCTCACCTGCACCACGAATTTCAAGATCCTCGGTGGCCAGCATGAAACCTGCCCCCAAGTTGGATGCACGCTGAATCGCATCCAGACGTTTTTCCGCATCTCCCTTCAAGCCTTTAATTGAAGGCACCAGTAAATAGGCATAGGCTTGATGATGCGAACGTCCAACACGTCCTCGTAACTGATGTAACTGTGCCAAACCTAATTTATCTGCACGTTCAATCAAAATGGTGTTGGCATTTGGAACGTCAATCCCGGTTTCAATAATGGTTGAACACACCAAGACATTGTATTCTTTATGATAGAACTGCTGCATCACCTGCTCTAGTTCACGTTCGCGCATTTGTCCATGCGCCACTGCTACTCGTGCTTCGGGTACCAGCTCGCGAATACTTTCAGCTGTACGTTCAATACTATCGACTTCATTATGCAGGAAATAAACCTGCCCACCGCGCAATAGTTCACGCAAAACGGCTTCTTTTATCGCATCACTGGTGTGCTCTTGAACAAAGGTTTTGACTGCTAAACGACGGGCTGGCGGCGTGGCAATAATGGATAAATCACGCATACCGCTAAACGCCATATTTAATGTGCGCGGGATGGGAGTTGCGGTCAGGGTCAGCATGTCAACATCGGCACGCATGGCTTTAATACGTTCTTTATCACGTACCCCAAAGCGATGTTCTTCATCGACAATCATCAAGCCCAAGTTTTTAAACTGGATACTTTCCTGCAGAATTTTGTGGGTTCCAATCACAATATCGACTTTACCCTCAGCCAAGTCTTCAGTAATTTTCAGATGGGTTTTATTGGAACCAAAACGCGAAAGCACTTCAATCCGAATCGGCCAATCGGCAAAACGGTCTTTAAAGGATTCATAATGCTGCTGTGCCAGCAAGGTCGTTGGAACCAAAACCGCCACTTGTTTATTGTTTTGTACTGCTAAAAATGCGGCTCGCATCGCAACTTCAGTCTTACCAAAACCGACATCACCACAGACCAGACGATCCATCGGTTTCGCCAGTTGCATATCATGCAGGGTCGCTTCAATCGCATTGGCTTGATCAAGAGTTTCCTCATAAGCAAAGCCACTGGCAAATTGCATATATGGACTTTGTTCCAGTTCAAAACTAAAACCGGGTTTGGACTGGCGACGTGCCTGAATATGTAATAACTCAGCAGCAACGTCGTGAATTTGTTCCAAGGCTTTACGTTTTGCCTTGTTCCAGGCATCGGTACCTAATTTATGTAAAGGTGCTAAATCTGGATCGCCACCACTATAACGGCTGATTAAATGCAAATTGGTGACGGGTACATAGACTTTTGCTGCATCGGCATAATCCAGCTGTAAAAACTCATGATCTTGGTCATCAATACTTAAAGTGACTAAACCTGCATAACGCCCTACACCATAATCGATATGTACTACAGGTGCACCAATACTGAGTTCGGTTAAACTGCGAATTAGGAACTCTTCTGAAACTTCTTGCTGGCGTTTACGACGGCGCTGGACTACGCGATGTTCATAGAGCTGATTTTCAGAAATCACCGTGAGGTGATTCGGTATCACTAGACCACGATCAAGAGGTGCGCTGGTAATCGCGATGGCATGGAGTGATTTTCTAAAATCTGCAAAATTTTCAACGTTGGGAATATCACCCAAAGTCGGACGCAACGCATCTTTTAAGGTTTCACGGCGTCCGGCACTTTCAGCCACCAACAGTACCGGATGATTGGCTGCATCAATATATTTTTTAACCGTTGAAAAAGGTTTTTCCTGTTTTGGGTCGACCGGTAAACGGGGTAGCAATTCGGTATTAAGATTCAGCACCCCAGTTTTGTCTACAAATTCTTCTGAAGATGCAATGATTCTGGCAAAGTGATTCAGTTGTTCCAATACCTGATTCGGTTGCAGAAATATTTCTTCGGGTGCAAGAATAGGATGATCGACATTATGGCGGCGATCTTCATAACGTCGAACCACATCCTTCCAAAAACTGGTTAATCCATCATCCAGATGCTTATCTGTAATGACAATGCCATTCTTGGGTAAGTACGCCATCAGGGTACTTTGAGTTTGCATCGCCTCTTTCGTGAAAAATAAAGGGAAATAAAACTCTAGCCCTGGAGAAGCAATACCTTCCAGAACATCCTGGTACACCGGATTTTTCTTAGGATTTGCAGTCGGAAAACTCTCCGCATAGCGGTCACGGAAAGTCGCACGTCCTTCTTTGAGTGGAAATTCTTTGGCAGGCAATACCGAAAATTGTTGCAAATTTTGCGTGGTTCTTTGGGTTTCAGGATCAAAGAACTTCAAACTTTCAATTTCATCATCAAACAAATCGATACGGATCGGTGAATTTTGCCCGGATGCATAAATGTCCATAATGCTACCGCGCACCGCAAATTCACCATGATCATAAACGGTATCGACCAGATGATAACCCGCTTGAATCAAGCGCAGTTTTTGTTGTTCCAGCTCAAATTTCTGCCCCACTTTAATATCGAAATGTTCACCCAACACCCATGAGGTAGGTGCAACCCGTTGTGCTAAAGTGGAGGCAGATAAAAGCAATACACCCTGCTTCGGCATATTCGATAAAATGGAAAGACGTTCTGACACAATATCCTGATGCGGAGATAAACGGTCGTAAGGTAAAATTTCCCAATCAGGGAAAATAGTCGGTTTTATCCCGTAAAATTCCAGTTCACTTTCCAACTGACCCAAATGCTGATTATTTTTGGCAACAATAATGAATAATTGCTTATTTTGCGTAGCAATTTCTTTAAACAATAAAGCGGCTGATGAGCCCTGTAAATTACCGACCCAGCGTTTTTCGCCTGCTTTTAATTGCTGCAGATTTAATTGGGAAATTTCTTGTTGGAACATGTATATAGCTTTTGGTCTAAATGACATGAGCTGTATCTTAACATGGGTTTTTTGTGGGTTGAGTTATTTTTATATGCAGTCCGTTTTTCTATCTAAATCCTTTTAGATGTCACCTGCTCAGCTTGTATTTTACAATTATTTTTCGCGTAAGAAATTGCGGTAATAGTCATTCAGCTTTTGAATGACTTGCTTTAACTGCAACAAATTTTCTTCAGTATTGCCTAAACGGGCCACAAAGCGTTGACTGGCAATTTCCAGATCAATTTTTTCATTGATAATCATGGCAGTGAAATATAATGCTTTTAAATCGTCAAACTGGGTTAATTTTCGATTGGAGAAATACGACAACCGTTCTGACAGGTCATTAACCACAATACCATCGACGATATAACCCTGTTCTTGATTGAATTGGATATTATTTTCTTCTAGAAACGCTTGTTCAGGAGATGGCTTTGAACTTTTAAACAGTCTTGAACTTGTAAATAGTCCAGCAATTTTATTCAACATACGCATTACAAATATTAAAAAACTTATCTATTCTAACCCTGAGCGGTTTTATCTTCAGCACTATTTTCCATAAAAAAGGTAGCCGTTTAAACGGCTACCTTTTCACTATAACTAAAATTAAATTTTGCCTTAGCCGAATTAGCTCACTTGTGCCAATAATTCATGTGCTGCTGTCACTTCTGAAACCAGATTACTAAAGGCAAAGATTTCATCTAATTGTTCTTGTGTGAGTAATTCCTGCTCTAAAACGACCTGTTGAATGGTTTTATTTTCAACAATACATTGCTTGCCAATTTCATCACATTTGGCATGTCCCAAAATCGGATCGAGTAATGTCACGATCCCTACACTGCGCATTACTGCGTCATAATACACCTGCTCATTGGCTTGAATACCCTGAATACATTTATTATCCAAACTCGAAATGGCTTGAGTAAGTAATTCAATGGATTCATTAATGGAGATGGCAATCACCGGTTCCATTACATTTAACTGTAATTGTCCTGCTTCTGCCGCCATGGTCACGGTGAGATCATTACCAATCACTTTATAGGCAATCTGATTCACCACTTCAGGAATAACCGGATTGATTTTGGCCGGCATAATCGAGGAACCGGCTTGCAATTCAGGTAAGCGTATTTCGGCTAAACCGGTACGTGGGCCCGAACTCAATAAGCGCAAGTCATTACAAATTTTTGAAAGCTTCACTGCAAGACGTTTCAGCGTACTGGATAGAATAATGAATACGCCACAATCGCTGGTGGCTTCCACATAGTCTTCTGCACCAATTAAATTCAATCCGGTAATTTTATTTAAAGATTGAATCGCTTCATGTGCATAGCCCGCTGGTGTATTTACCCCAGTACCAATGGCTGTTGCACCCAAATTCACTTCCAGTAAAAGCTCGCGGGTGCGTTGAATTAAACGGATATCTTCTTTAAGTAATGTTGCAAAAGCACGAAATTCCTGTCCCAGAGTCATCGGAACCGCATCTTGTAATTGGGTGCGGCCCATTTTTAATACAAACTGAAACTCTGCAACCTTTATATGTAAAGTATCAATCAATTTTTGAATCTGGCTTAAAAGATCATCCAGACTATAATAAGTCGCTAAACGTAAAGCCGTAGGATACACGTCATTGGTCGACTGCGATTTATTGACATGATCGTTGGGATGAATATGTTCATATTGACCTTTTTTATAGCCTAAATGCTCCAAGGCAATATTGGCCAATACCTCATTAGTATTCATATTAATCGAAGTCCCGGCTCCCCCCTGATAAACATCTAAAGGAAAAGCCTCACTCCATTTTTCCGGAAATTCGATGAGTTCATTACAGGCCAGCTGAATCGCCTGGCTGACTTGTTCCGAAATTTTACTAAATTTTAAATTGGTTTGTGCCGAAGCTTTTTTAACCTGTGCCAAAGCCCGAATAAAATGATGATGATTTCCGACTTTCTGATTAGAGATTTGAAAATTCTCTAAAGCACGTAAAGTATGAATGCCGTAATAACATGCTGCGGGAACTTCCTTTGCTCCCAGCAAATCACGTTCTATTCTTGTATTATCGAGTTGAACCGTAGACACTTTAAATATACTCACATTTATGCACCACAATTGTGCAATTAAAAAAATATTAAACCTTTGCTGTATTTTAAATATTGTAAAAAGATATTTATTTGGCAATGCTATATGACTAAATACATCGACTTTGTAGCTAGTGTAAGAACGTGTAACTTTGCTTTTTAGCGCCTTAGCCTCATGAAAAATAAATACTAAAAAAACACTTGAGGCTGATTTTTCAATTCACCCTAGGCCAGTCTTTAACTGAGGTGAATGACATTAAGCACCATATTTATAATTGATTAATTTTCTTAATTTTTTATTAATTGTATCTAAAAATACATTCAGCTACACAACATGCTATTAAATCCCTTCGAAATGTAACAGAACGTAATTTCAATTTTATGTTTGAATCAGCGCCTTACTGAATATGTATAAAAATTCATCTTGGACAGATGTATCCATAAGGACAGAAGGATGAGCACATGAGTCAACTGAACCCGACATTAATCACATTTATTTTTTATATCCTCGCCATGGTCGGTATAGGATTATATGCCTATAAGGCGACGACCGATTTTTCAGATTATATTCTGGGTGGACGTAGTCTAGGCAGTGTGGTCACTGCACTTTCTGCAGGTGCATCGGATATGAGTGGATGGTTGCTCATGGGCTTACCTGGGGCAATTTACCTGTCAGGTTTATCTGAAGCGTGGATTGCCATTGGCTTGATTATTGGTGCATGGCTGAATTGGCTGCTGGTTGCAGGTCGCTTGCGTGTGCATACCGAAGTTCAAAATAATGCATTAACCCTGCCGGATTATTTCACCAGTCGTTTTGCTGACCGTAAACGTGTGCTACGCATTATTTCTGCTCTGGTGATTCTGGTGTTTTTCTCGATTTATTGTGCTTCCGGCATGGTCGCAGGCGCGCGATTATTTGAAAGTATTTTTGGCATGTCTTACACCACTGCGCTTTGGATCAGTGCCATTGCGACCATTAGCTATGTCTGCATTGGTGGTTTTCTTGCAATTAGCTGGACCGATACTTTTCAAGCTGGATTGATGATTTTCGCTTTAATTTTAACCCCGATTATGGCTTATCTGGCATTGGGTGATCACAGTCAGCAGTTTGCAAGCGTGATTGAAACAGCCCGTCCACATGCCACTAATATGCTTTCAGGTTTAAGTACAGTCGCCATTTTATCTTCCCTCGCTTGGGGCTTAGGCTATTTTGGTCAACCGCATATTCTGGTACGTTTTATGGCAGCCGATTCAGTAAAAACTATTCCGGCGGCACGCCGTATTGGTATGAGCTGGATGATTTTATGCTTGGGCGGCGCAGTTGGTGCAGGTTTCATCGGGATTGCCTATTTCCAGCAGCATGCCGAACTGGCAAGCGTGGTCTCTCAAAACCCGGAAACCATTTTTATGGAACTGACCAAAATCCTGTTTAACCCATGGATTGCCGGGATTATTTTGGCCGCGATTTTAGCCGCTGTGATGAGTACCCTCAGTTGTCAACTTTTGGTTTGTTCAAGTACCTTGACTGAAGATTTATATAAATCCTTTCTACGCAAGAATGCTTCGCAAAAGGAACTGGTCTGGGTTGGACGCCTGATGGTTTTAGCCATTGCCGTTCTAGCGATTGGGCTTGCAAGCAATCCGAACAGTAAAGTGCTTGGTCTGGTTGCCTATGCTTGGGCAGGTTTTGGCGCGGCATTTGGTCCATTAATTATTTTGTCTTTGTTCTGGAAACGCATGACTTTAAACGGTGCGATTGCTGGAATTATTATCGGTGCCATGACGGTTATCTTGTGGAAAAACACCATGGCCAGTACAGGACTGTATGAGATTATTCCGGGCTTTATTCTGTCATTTGTGAGTATTGTTATGGTCAGCTTGCTCGAAAAAATGCCTTCTCGCGAAGTACTACAACGTTTTGAACAGGCAGATGATTTGTATAAAAAAGAAATGACCGAGTTAAAAAATGGAATACCGGCTCAAGCTGAAAATTCCTAATAGAACTCTGATGATTTTCACTTGAGTTTTATTGAAAGATAAGGGGGCGTAAGCCCCTTTTTACTGCTTCTATTTTTGTCCTTTATTTTTAAGATGAATTTTCGAACTTTCTTTAATCACTTCCATCACCGGATAGCTTCGCGTTTCTTTTACTCCCGGCAATTGCCAGAGCACCTGTCCTGAAATTCTGCGGAATTCTTCCATGTTTGCACACCGAATTTTTACCACAAAATCAAAACCGCCACTGATCATATGACATTCCACAATTTCAGGATATTGCATGATCGCATCGGAAAACTCTTCCAATACATTAGGCGTGGTTTTATCCAGTAAGATTTCTACAAACACCACAAAACTGGCATTCAGCATGTCAGGATTCAGCTTGGCTTCATAGCCTAAAATAAAACCGTCTTTGGCTAATTTTTGCACCCGCGCCAGTGCTGCAGTGGCTGATAAATTGACTGCTTCCGCCAGTTTGATATTTGAAATTCGTCCATCATTTTGCAGAATATCTAAAATTTTGATATCCGTTCTGTCCAATGTAAAAATCGGGCTTGTCATCTGAATTATTCTCTAAAATGAATAAAAATTATAGTGAGTTATTCGGCATCCTTTCTGTAATCATAAATTATATAAGGTATTTGACTCAACAAAAAAATTGGCAGTCACAGGACGTTGGCATGAATATGATGGATACAGAAACCCGCTTCGACGAAGCAAAACCTCACTTTGAATACATTACTGAATTCAAAGAAAAGAATGATTATGAAGTTGAGGTTAATACTGCCTGGCGCCGTGCTGAACCTGAATGTGTTGAAAACCTGCTTGAATATAGCCAGATTTCTGAACAACTAAATGAGCGTATTTACGACCTGGCTTTTAACCTGGCTCACACATTGCGTGAACGTAAAAGCTCTAATGGTAAAGCCGGGATCGTTCAGGGTTTATTGCAAGAATTTTCATTATCCTCTCAAGAAGGCATTGCGCTGATGTGTCTGGCGGAAGCCCTGCTTCGTATTCCGGACAGTGCCACCCGTGACCTGCTGATTCGTGACAAAATTAATCAGGGCAACTGGAAAGAACACCTTGGACAAAGCAGCCTGATGTTTGTCAACGCCGCGGCTTGGGGCCTCATGCTGACAGGCAAACTGATGGAAACACCAAAACAAAAAAGTCTATCCAGTGTCCTGACCGGACTTTTGGCACGTAGTGGTCGCGGCATTATCCGTAAAGCGGTAGATGTGGCCATGCGGATGATGGGTGAACAGTTCGTTACTGGTGAAACCATTCAGGAAGCGCTAGAACATGCAGAACCTTTAGAAGACAAAGGTTTCCGATATTCCTATGACATGCTCGGTGAAGCAGCCCTCACAGAACATGATGCTGAACGTTATTATCAAGATTATAGCAATGCCATCCATGCCATCGGCCAAGCTTCACAAGACAAAGATGTTTATGACGGCCCTGGTATTTCGATCAAGCTGTCTGCCCTGCATCCGCGCTATCAGCGTGCACAAATCAGCCGCGTGCATGACGAGCTGTATCCTAAAGTTCTGCAATTGGCGGAACTGGCGAAACGCTACAATATTGGTTTAAACATTGATGCAGAAGAATCTGAACGTCTGGAAATTTCTCTAGAATTATTAGAGCGTCTGTGTTTTGAGCCTAGTCTTGCCGACTGGAAAGGTATTGGCTTTGTGATTCAGGCCTATCAAAAACGTTGTTTCAACGTGGTTGATTACGTGGTGGATTTAGCAAAACGCAGTCAAAAACGTTTGATGATCCGTCTGGTTAAAGGTGCATACTGGGATAGCGAAATCAAGAAGGCTCAAATTGAAGGCATGACGGATTATCCGGTATTTACCCGTAAAGTACATACTGATTTATCTTATATTGCCTGTGCCAAAAAACTTTTGGCCGCGCCAGAGCAGATCTATCCGCAGTTTGCGACGCACAATGCCCAAACCCTTGCCACGATTTACCATCTGGCCGATCCAGAGCAATACTACAGCGGTCAGTATGAATTCCAGTGCCTGCATGG
>JBLZXS010000003.1:0-2510 GCA_050285325.1 Acinetobacter sp. | reverse complement strand
GCTTTTAACGCAGCACCAAAATTAGCCCCATAATTTTTCTTATATTGTTCAACTTCAGGTGCTAAAAATAATGAATGGTCTGCATCCAGGCTATCTAGATAAAAATCCAGAATTCGATTAGAGGTTGCTGCATCCAATCGCTGATTTAAATAATGTTGACGGTCAACCAACGTCGCCAATTGACGTGAAACCAGCGCTTGTTCCTGCGTTGGCTGAATTGATTGAGAAACTGCAACGGTACCATTTGCAGCAATTGCCTCGTTTACTACATGAGTAAAGAAAAACCCTCCAGTCGCAATTGCAACTGCACAAGCTAATGTTTGAAGTTTCATAAATAATTCGTACTTCCTTGGTCTTTGACCAATATTCCAACGTCATTTTTCAACATGAATGCAGTATATTCAAAATCTTAAACAACTTAATATGTTTATGTCGTGTAGTTTTATCATATTCTGTACTGTCAAAATGTAGCAAATCATTGCAGAATTCGGGTATTGTTTTTTCTTTATAAAATTCCAACACGGACACCGATATGATTGGCGCATTGATGCTAGACATCGCTGGCACAGAACTTACTCAAGAAGATATTGAACTATTACGAACACCGCAAGTAGGTGGCATGATTTTATTTTCTCGAAATATAGAATCGCCACAACAAGTTCGTGCTTTAACCGATCATATGCGCCGTATCAGACCGGATATTTTAATTGCGGTTGATCAAGAAGGTGGTCGCGTACAGCGTTTAAGACAGGGTTTTACCTTACTTCCTGCCATGGGACGTTTAGGTGAACTGTATTTAACTGAACCTGAACAGGCAATTGATTTAGCAGAACAATGTGGTTGGCTGATGGCAACTGAAGTGCTTGCTGTTGGTATCGACTTTAGTTTTGCCCCGGTATTGGATTTAAACGATGTCAGCGATGTGATTGGCGACCGTGGCTTTGCCAAAAATATTCAGGATATTGTCCCGCTTGCCAGTGCTTTTATGAAAGGCATGAAACGTGCAGGTATGGCCAATACCGGTAAACATTTTCCGGGTCATGGTTCAGTCAAAGCAGATTCGCATGTGGCGGCACCCGTCGATTCACGTGCTTATGATGAAATCTACAACAAGGATATGCAAACCTTTATCCAGCTCATGCCGCAACTGGATGCCTTGATGCCTGCGCATGTGATTTATGACCAGGTTGATCCGAATCCTGCCGGTTTTTCACCTTACTGGATTCAAAACATCTTGCGTCAGCAACTCAACTTTGACGGTGTGCTGTTCTCGGATGACTTAACCATGCAAGCGGCTTGCGTGGTCGGCGGCGCAGATGCCCGCATTCAGGCTGCACTGAAAGCCGGTTGTGATATGGGCTTGGTGTGTAATGACCGTACTGCAGCCTGCACCGCTTTAGCAGGTATCAGTGATTTACCTTTACCGAATCAAGAACGTCTGGAACGTATGCGTGGAAAAATTCCAGAAATCACTATAGGTGAAACACTGAACTTAGGTGCCGAATGGGAAAAAGTTCGCGATACGATCGAAAAATTTAAAAATTCATTTAATTAATACGACAAAAGGAACACGACAAGGTGTTCCTTTTTCTTTATGATAATTAAAAATAAAGTCAGAGACTGCTTGCCTATATCTGCTGATATTAACTTTTAAAAGATACCAATCAGTCATATAAGAAGCCTATCAAATACTCACTTATACACTTAAAACTACAAAAACATACAGGTCAGGATGACATGACACAACAGCTTTCAGAACATCGACATATTTCATTTACTGCGCATTACACCGGCTATATTTGGTACACTATGGGGATCTCACACCCCATTTTTGCAACCTCTAAAGGCAAAATGCTCGCCAAACTGGTTCACCCTTTAGAAAGTTGGGCTGAAAAATTTGTCGGTGGCAGTATGCGTACCACGCTCAAACAACGCCATCGCATGATTGATCAGCATCTTACCCAACTGATTGAGCAATTCCCCGACTTACAAGTGCTTGAAATCGCGAGTGGTCTATCGCCACGCGGCTGGAACTTTCGACAAAAATATCCCCACATTGATTATCGTGAACTTGATTTACCGGGTATGGCAAAAGTCAAAACTCAGGCACTAAAACAAATTGATCTCAATAGTCCAGAAGTTTTATCAGTAGATTTATTCACTGCAGATTTTGAGCAAGCTTTTCACGTATTTGATCCGAATCGCCCCTTGGTGGTGATTAGTGAAGGTTTAATAAACTACTTCAACAAAGACATGCTATTGCAGTTACTGCAAGCCATTTACCGTTACGGTCAAAATTTTAAAGAACTGCATTACCTTACCGATATTTATCCAGAACCAGTCAAAAACAAATTGGCTAATTTTATTTGGGCGAGCAGCAAACTACTCAAATGGATGTCCAAGAGTGCATTTAGTTTTCATTTTATTACCCCTCAACAAGCGCAGGATTTTTTCCAGCAAGCCGGTTTTGAACAGGCCAGTATTGTACAACCGCAACAGTATTTTCAAGA
>JBLZXS010000002.1:0-3335 GCA_050285325.1 Acinetobacter sp. | reverse complement strand
TTTTAAAACGAAGTCGGAAAAATAAATCAAACTTCCATTTTCAATTTCTTGTTCTACCAATTTGGTTTGTGCCATGGCAATGCCAATCCCGTCCATAGCAGCCTGATACGCCAACAATGAATTAGGTAAGATAAATTGATCTGTTTCCACACTTTCAATATTTTGAGCAGATAACCAATCTGCCCAGTCCAATTTGCGATAAGTCGAATGAATCAGTGTGTATTTATTGACATCTTGCGGTGCTGGAGGACGGGTTAAATGTTTAATCAGTAATGGGCTACATACAGGACGGATTTCATCACTGCATAAAAAATAGCTATCCACATCTGGCCAATTTCCATCACCAAATTGAATCGAGGCATCTACATTTTCAGTGGCAAAATCAACAGGTGCGACAGCGGTTTTAATGTTGACACGCAGTTTAGGATTTTCCGCATGCAGTTTTTGTAAACGACGTACCAGCCATTTCGCCGCAAAGGTCGAATAGACACGTAATGCAATATCATTATTTTTTCGATAGGAACTCATACCGCGTGTTGCAATGGCAATTTTATTAAATGCAGGGCCGATTTCTGCATAATATTTTTCACCGGCATCGGTCAGGCTAATACCAGAACGTTCACGTTTAAAGAATTCAATTCCCAGGTATTCTTCAATTAAGGTAATCTGGCGGCTTACAGCAGATTGACTGACGTATAATTCATCCGCAGCTTTGGTAAAACTTTTATCGCGCATATCAACCTCCTGTTTTTAAAAGCACAGTATATTAAGGAAATTTCCTTTATCCAAATTAACCTGGTAATCAATAAGTCTTAGGCTCAAATATTGATCAGGACCAAGGGCTTTGCAAAACAGGATACCGATTTATGCATTTTGTTGATTGAATAAAACTCATGTTGTTATGAGTTATAAAAAACAGCCCCCTAAGGGACTGTTTTTACCTAAAAAAATAAAAATGAAGAGTTATAAATAAACTCTGCATAATTGGGTATGCGAACTTGCGGAATATATTCCTCATTCGCAAGAACTATCCAAATTTTATTTGGATAGTTAGCATCACCGCCTGAGGCGTTACCCATGTGATGTCTGGAGAAAGGTTTTTAATAGATTGAAAGTCTTACAAAGAATACCTTTCACTATAAACATCAAAACCCTCATTATTCTGTGGTGATCTTTAAATCTAGAAATAAAATAATGTTGTTAAATGAAAAATCACCTTGCCTGCACCCGTATTAATCCGCCATATCTTTGGGAATTCTGGAAAAAATAAATGCGGTAATAATATTGATTGCCCCCAGACAGAGCAGCGTACTGTGAAAGGCATCGACTGACCTTTGCAACCCATACTGCTCCATAAAAAGGTTGAGCAATGTTCCTGCCAAAGCAATCCCTATACTCATCGACAGCATCATGATCATCGATAAAAAACTGTTGCCATTGCTGGCTTGCTGAATGCTCAAATCCTTTAACGTTAAGGTATTCATCGCAACAAACTGTAATGAGTTCAAAATGCCGAAAATAAAGAAATGCACTGCTCTAAACCATATTGGCGTATCAATTGTTATGAATGCAAAACTGGCAATGCACAAACCGACCAGAATCGAGTTGATGAATAAAAAGCGTTTAGACCCGAGCGCTTGAATGATCGGTCGGGTAATGGGCTTGGAAAATAAGGATCCCAATACCAGTGGCGTCATCATCAATCCGGCTATAAAGGGTTCAATACCAAAAGCCACCTGCAGCATTAATGGTAGTATAAATGGCAATGAATTTCCGCCCAACCGGGCAAACAAATTCCCCAATATTCCGATGGTAAACAGCTTGTTTTGAAATAATTCTGCGCGAAATATGGCTTGGGTATGCAAGTGGGCATGATAGGCATAAATTAAGGCTGCACAGCCAGCGGCAACAAATACTCCTGCAATCAAGGTTGAGGAATATTCGGGATTGGAAGCCATTTCAATGCCAAGAACAATACCCATCATGGTAATTACCAGCAGAACAAAACCGCTTAAATCAAACTGTTTGACAGTTTTTTCTATAATATTGGGCATGACTTTAAACGTGAAAATCATCCCTATAATTCCGATGGGAATATTGACCCAGAACACCCAATGCCAAGTTGCCACCTTGACTAGCCAACCACCTAGTGCCGGTCCTACTAAAGGTCCAATTAGGCCAGAAATATTCATGGTGCTGATTGCGGAAACAAACTGGGTTCTGGGGATAATCTTAAGTAATGCTAATCTTGCTACCGGCATGAGCAAAGCCCCGCCCAAGCCTTGTAGTACCCTAAAAGCAATGAGCTGATTAAGATTTTGCGATAGTCCACACCCTAAGGATGCCACAGTAAATATGAATATAGCGGCAAAGTAAGCATTTCGCAGGCCGAACTTATCTGCCAACCAACCACTTAATGGAATTCCTGCAGCAACGGCTAATACATAGCCAATAATTACCCCATGAATATCCAAAGGATTTTCATGCAGGCTTTCAGCAATCGCTGGCAATGCTGTAAAGATAATCGTGGTATCTAAAGCTTGCATAAAAAAGCCGATTGAGGCCAATAAAACCAACACTCTAAATTCAGGCTGTAGTTTGTTGTGTTGTTCCATAACTCTCCTTATTTCACTTATTTTTTTCAAAATCCCTTTGATTAAATTGACTGACTTATTCAGGCATGAGCACTTGCGGAATATATTCCTCATGCGCAAGATGAGGCAGATAAAACACTGTTTTAATCTGCCGCAAGGACATTACATGTTAGGATAATTTGGACCACCACCGCCTTCCGGCGTTACCCAGGTGATGTTCTGTGAAGGATCCTTGATGTCACAGGTCTTGCAGTGGACACAATTGGCTGCATTGATCTGGAAGCGCTTGGAACCGTCATTATTTTCCATGATTTCATACACCCCGGCCGGGCAGTAACGCTGCGCTGGCTCATCCCATTTTGGCAGGTTGACGTTCACCGGAATCGAGGCATCGGTCAGCTTCAGGTGTGCTGGCTGGTTTTCTTCATGCACGGTATTCGATACAAACACCGAAGACAGGCGGTCAAAGGTCAGCTTGCCATCCGGTTTTGGATAGTTTGGCTTGAAGGTTGCGGCATCCACAGTTTTCAAGGCACCAAAGTCCGTGACCAGGTCATGCAAAGTGAACGGCACTTTAAACACATTCTGGTCGATAAAGTTAAACGCACCACCGATCCATTGGCCGAACTTGTGCATTGCCGGGCCAAAGTTACGCGAGCTGTACAGCTCTTCTTTCAGCCAGCTGTTGTTGAACTTGTCGGTATATGCGGTCAATTCTTTGACAAAGAAGTCTTCACCTTC
>JBLZXS010000001.1:0-13239 GCA_050285325.1 Acinetobacter sp. | reverse complement strand
AGGAGAATGACAAATGATTGATTTATCTTTTATCTGGATTGTAATTATTGCCGTTGGTGTACTGATTTATGTGGTACTGGATGGTTTTGACTTAGGCATCGGCATCTTGTTTCCTTTCTTTAAAACGCAACAAGAACGTGACGTGATGATGAATACCGTTGCTCCGGTATGGGACGGCAATGAAACCTGGATGGTATTGGGCGGGGCAGGCTTGTTTGCTGCATTTCCCTTGGTGTATTCAACGGTACTTTCTGCACTCTATCTACCCATCATTCTGATGGTAGTGGCGCTTATTTTCCGTGGTGTGGCTTTCGAATTCCGTTTTAAATCCAGACGTAACCGGCATCTTTGGGATATGGCCTTTATTGGCGGTTCCATTTTAACCGGATTTCTCCAGGGCATCATTCTGGGGGCGTATATTCAAGGGATTAAAACCACCAATGGAGTTTATACCGGTGGTGGCTTGGACTGGTTAACACCATTTTCAGTCTTCACAGGGATAGGTGTAGTGGTGTTGTATGCCGCTTTAGGTTGTGGATGGCTCATCTTTAAAACAGATGCGGACTTGCAAAATCGAATGTATCAGCTCATGCCGAAGATGATTATTGCCTTATTCATCATTTTTGGCGGTGTCAGTATTTATACACCTTTGGCGCATCCGGCAATTGCAGAACGCTGGTTCAGTCAACCGCAGCTCACTTATTTTAGTCCAGTCCCGATTCTGGTTCTGGTATTTACCTTTCTGGCTTTGCGTGCCTGTAAACAGCGTAAAGAGCTGAGTCCGTTCCTCTATACACTAGCTTTAGTATTTTTGGCATATACCGGTTTTCTCATCAGTTTGTGGCCTTATATCATTCCGCCATCCGTTACGATTTGGGATGCGGCTGCACCGCAAAGTAGTCAGTTATTTACCTTAATTGGTGCGCTGCTTCTGATTCCGATTATTTTGATTTATACAGGTTTATCTTATTGGGTATTCCGCGATAAAGTCCGAATTGGCGATAAGGGCTATCATTAAGGAGGGAATATGAAACTTTCCCAAACGCAGTGGTTTATTGTGTTGTGGCTAGGCGGATTTTTTGCTTTAGCTCTAGTGGCTGGGGCATTCAGACTTTTGATTCAATTGGCATATATCTAATTACCCACTTAAGTGATTTACAAGTGGTCTGATAAATAACAGACCACTTGCTTGTTATAACGCAGACCACTTCATTGTGGTTTAAGTCTTATATTATGTGTATTCATTTTATAGTGCGTATTGTCCGAGGCTATCATGCTGCGAAGCCTAAGCTTCCAATTTATTTTAGATTTTTTTAACTTTGACCAAGTTAATCCAGAAAAAATCTTGCAACGACTGGGCATTGAATCTCTTAATGAGTTTGAAGCCATGCTTCAGCAAAGCGTGAATGCTCGATCTGCAGAGAAATCATCCCACAATTACATCATTCAAAGCTCGACTTTAACAAATAGCCTAAGTTATTTATTTAGTCCTTTTATCCATGCTGTTTTGAATCAAAATACAATTTATATCGCTCCACGACAAAATATTGTGGAGCAGGTGTATGCACATTATTTTTGTCTCGATGCATTAGCATTGGCAAATCAGCAATCCATTACTGAAATGAATCTGTGTCTGGATTTAGTACCAACAGAATTTAATGCTGCTGAATTTGGAATATATGCTTTTGCCAAAGCCTTGATTGATCCAGCTTGTCGCCACATTACGGTAATTGGGCAGAGTAGACTGAATCAAGCGATGAAAGATAAGTTGGTACAAACCTATAATGTCCAAATTAATGAGATTATTCTTGAGCAAAAACAGTTTGATTTGACAAAAATTGATTTTAAAAAACTATTCTGGAAAATAAAGACGCCGGAACTGGCACAAGTCTGTCACAGCATTGCTCATGAAAATGCACCTTTAGTGAGTCGCCAGTTTCATATGAAACTAAATGATGCAGAGCATTTAATTGATGATTTGATGTACAGCGAACATCTTTTTGAAAAATTGTCCGTGTTTGCTGAATTTACCGAAACAATCTTTAAAAATAATCTTGAATCGAAATTGAGCTATGCTAATGAATGAATCTAAAAAACCTTTTCCGTATCTCGTGGTGGGAATTAGCCTGCTATTAGGCTGTATGTTCCTTGGTTTTTTCTTCTTGGCCGTGACCAATGAACCAGAATATATGCCTTCACATCAGAAGAAATTGGCTGAAGCAGCACAGGAACACAATTGATAGATGATTTGCAGATCGAAAAAATCTCTTTTAAGAACATGCCTTGTTTCGATAAGGCATTTTTGCTTGCTATGAAATAAATATATAAGTTGAATGCGTGCAGGTTTTGATATGAAACAAAATGAATTTATCCAATTGCTTAGTGTGAACCTTGCTCAAATTCATGAAAATAAATTAAGAACCAAAATATATTTAGCCTTTAAAGCCACTTTGCCACAATTAAATCTGCAATCCGATTTTAAATGTCCCTCCACACGGTTTTTATCTGAAACTTTGGGTGTATCCCGGGACACTATTGAAAAAGTGTATGCCAAATTAGAGGAAGAAGGGTTGTTGCAGCGAATTAAAGGCAAGGGAAGTTTTATTAAGACGCATATAAAAGTAGAATCGCAATCTTCTGAAACAGTTGAATATCGGCTTCCGGAAAATACCGAACAATTAGAGAATCTATTTTTTGATCAGAACCTGAATTTCTTTGCCGATGGTATGCCGGAAATACGCAATTTCCCGTTTAAAAAATGGTATGAAACTGAAAAAAATGCGCTAAACCAGTATGGCTTAAATATTTTCTTAAAAGATCATCGTGCTGGTGATGATTTATTGTGTCAGGAAATTGCCCAACACCTCAATTTAAATCGCAATACACATATATCGGCAGAGCAGGTACTTATTGTAAATAGTACTCAACAAGCCTTATATCTATGTGGGCGAGTATTATTTAATCCCGCTGATACAATGATTATGGAAAATCCATATTACTCAAATGCGTATCAACTTTTTAAACATATGAATCTGGACTTAAAATGTATTGGTTTAGATGCTGAAGGTTTAAAAATTCAAGCGTGTGCAGATATTCAGGATACAAAAGCAATTTATGTGACGCCTGCCAGTCAGTATCCCACGGGTATTCAAATGAGTACGTTACGCAAAAAGCAAATTATTGAATATGCAAAGAATAATGATAGTTATATCCTTGAAGATGACTATGATGCGTTGTTATTAAATAAAACTCAAAATACCGCCATTTTGGGTTTAGATCCGTATCAACGCACCATTTATCTGGGTTCTTTTAGTAAATACATTTTACCCAGTTTAAGACTTTCATATTTGATTTTGCCCAAAGCATTAATCGAGCCTTTTAAGCGCTATCGAAATTATATTGATGGCAGTGCGCCCTCTCAATATTTCCAGGTCTTGCTTGGAAATTTTATGCAACGCGGTTATTACGCTGAGTATTTAAGGCAAATGCAGCAGCTCTATTTGAGACGTTATCAAACATTTATGAGTTGTTTTGAATTACATTTATCTGAATTTTGTTTTGTAAAAAATCAGCATCCTGGTATGCAGGTCGCATGTTATTTTAAATCCCAGATTCCGCATACACTTGAACAGGCTTTGGTTAAGGGGGCAGAGTTACACAATATTGCCATTACTCGTCTTAGCCAGTTTTATGAGTATGATGCTGAATATGGTTTTGTGCTGGGTTTTAGCTCACTTAACGATACTGAAATTAAATTATGCATGAAACAATTACGCCAACTCATACAAAATGAATTGGCGCGTCTAAGCTAAGCATTTATACAACTGGTGAGATGCATTTTAAATTAAAATGAACGTTAAGGATTTCCATCTTAATATTCTGTTTGAGCGAATATTATTTATTCTGTTTACGATAAACACTGGGGCGTACAGGACGCGAACTTTTCCATAAACCTTTTTTCTGTTTTTTGGCTTTTTCTTGAAGTGACATCATATAGTGTAGATGCTTTTTATCCTTGATATATTCTTCATATACCCATGCCGCACCACGTTTGACTATCTCTTCATTGATATTTTTACGATAACGATAGACCACACCAACACAGCGTCCATAACGGTCGATATCGGTAATTTTGACCCGCACCATTTTATCTTTGACCATACTTTGAACCAGTCGCTGAGATTCCTTGCCATAGCTTTGACTAGATTCAGGTGCATCCACATACGCAAAGCGTAACTTGGTTTCAGAACGTCTGATATTAAAACGGTAGCAGGTGAGGGTATCGCCGTCGCTTACAGCATTAACCCGGCACCAATATTTTTTACCTTTTTTAAAGGGACGAAATATATCCTTTAAGTAAATGATAATTTTATGCAGTAAATAATAGGAAATACATAAAGCGAATAGCCCCAGCACAATTTGCCAGGTCGTAGAGAGATGTAACAAAGTTATAACCCAAATCCTTAAAAATTAGCCGTATAAGACACAGCTCGGAGACGGATTATTGTAGGTGAAAGCCATTATTTACACGGCTTAAAAGCTAAACAGTTAGTGTTTTATTTTGTAGTAATAAAAATAGCCTAAGCATTTTATAAGCCCTTAAAAACTATTTGATCACTAATAAATAGCCTAAGCATAACAAATTGACCTTTATAAAATAGCCTAAGTAAAAATTTTATAAATTTCGCTTCGCAAAAATTCATGCCGTGAATTATCTTGCAAATCCTTATGCCAATACATCCCTATATCAATATTAGGCAGTTGAACGGGAACATCAAAAATATTCAAACCTTCTGCAATTTGTAAATGAGCCAATATATTTTTTGGTATGGTCAAAAGAACTGAAGTCTGTTGAGTCAGAATTTGCAGGGCAGTTGAATAATGCTGACAACGTAAAAAAATCTGACGGGATAGTTTTTTTCGATTCAGATAAATATCTTCTACCAAAACACCGGTACGACGAGAAGAAACGCCTATATGCGGTGAAGTCAAATAAATGTCTTTCGTCATACTTGGCTGTTGAGTACAGACTACAAATTGGTCTTGCAGTAATTTTTCAAATTGAATTTTTTCTCCAAAGTTTTGTTCTAAATCAATGACAAAATCGATTTGCTGCGTGGCAAGATCAATAACAACATTTTTACGATCCAGCTTAATACTGGAAAACTGAATCGCTAAATTAAGTTGATGGAAATGTTCTACCAGTTTAGGAAGAATAATTGGTTCAATTTCATCATGCACTGCAATTTTTAAAGTCTGTACCATACTCGGGTCAAAATTTTGTTTTTGTACTGAAATGCTTTGAATGGCGATCAGGGCATTTTTAATCACCGGATAAATTTGCTCAGCGAAGGGTGTAGGAAGCATTTTACTACCTGCGCGCACAAATAAATCATCCTGCAAATGTTGTCTCAAGCGTTGCAAAGCATGGCTAGCCGCAGATTGGGTAATACATAAAATTTGAGCAGCTTTAGAAATACTTTTTTGCTCAAAAATGGTAATAAAAAGTGGATATAAGTTAATGTCGATACGGTTGAAGATAGCCATATCAACAGTACTGGCCAGTGTACTTTTATTATGAATACTGTTCATAGTGTGATATTGAATTAAATCATTTTGTTCATAATAGTTTTCACGCTAAGGTGTTGTAAAGAGCAGTGATAGCAATATTTTGAGGGAAGTGGCCATGTTTGAACTATCAGCACGTGCACAAGATTTTATACAACGGACCAAAAACTTTATCAAAAATGAAATTGAACCGGTCGAAACGGAATTTTGGAATGATGTTCATGAGCTAAATCAGGGCGGAAACTGGACAACATGGCAATGGCCCACTCAACTTGAATTATTAAAAGATAAAGCCAAAGCTGCCGGACTTTGGAACATGTTCCTGCCTGATCCGGTTTTAGGCCAAGGGCTTTCTGTTCAGGAATATGCGCATATTGCCGAACTCACAGGCCGCAACTTAATTGCACCGGTCGTGTTTAACTGTAATGCACCCGACAGTGGCAACATGGAAGTGCTTTGGCGTTATGGCAGTGAACAGCAAAAAAAGCAATGGTTAACGCCATTATTAGACGGAACAATCCGTTCAGTATTTTGTATGACGGAACCAGAGGTTGCTTCAAGTGATGCGACCAATATGCAGGCGACAGCAGTGATTGAGGGTGAGGAAATTGTCCTGAATGGTCGTAAATGGTGGTCGTCTGGTTTGGGGGATCCAAATGCAAAAATCATTATTTTTATGGCGCATACCCCGGATGAAAGCAAAGACCGTCATCATCAACATTCCATGGTTTTGGTGCCAATCGAAACTGCGGGTGTGAAAATTGAACGCATGTTACCGGTGTTTGGGGATTATGATGCTCCGCATGGTCACGGCGAGATTAGTTTCAATAATGTGCGTGTTCCAGTTGCCAACTTTATTGGTGGAGCTGGACAAGGTTTTGAAATTGCGCAAGGTCGTTTAGGACCTGGTCGAATTCATCACTGTATGCGCTGTATTGGCGCGGCAGAAAAATCATTAGAGCTGATGATTGACCGGGGCATGAATCGAACTGCATTTGGTAAAGAAATTCTTAAACTTGGCGGTAATTTAGAGCGCGTTGCAGAAGCCCGGGTTGCCATTGATCAAGCACGTTTATTGACCCTATATGCGGCCTATAAAATGGATACATTAGGCAATATGGCAGCTTTAACTGAAATTTCTGCAATTAAAGTGGTTGCGCCCAGTGTGCTGGAAAAAGTAGTCGATATGGCGATCCAGATTCACGGCGGTGCAGGGGTTTCTCGTGATACCCCTCTAACGGGTTTCTTCGCCCAAGCGCGTAGCCTGCGTTTGGCCGATGGCCCGGATGAAGTTCATAAAGGGATGATTGCCAAACTTGAACTGGCAAAACGTGGTTACGGTTCAGCTCGTAAGTAAAATTTAAAAAATAGTGTGTAGATGAGACTTCTTACAACTTTCCTTAAATTTTCCTATCAATGGGAAATGAAAGCGGTATAAATAAGTAGAGTAACAAGTCTTTTGAAATTGAAGATTTAGGGAAATAATCATGTCAGTGATTGATGTCGGTGGGAATGTCCGTGAAGGTGAAGAACTTGACGCGTTCGCTGTAGAAAATTGGCTTAAAAAACAGGGTGTTGATTTACAGGGTTTGGTGAGTGTTACGCAATATTCAGGCGGTGCATCTAACTGGACTTACCGTTTGAAATATGACAATGCCGATTTAATTTTACGTCGACCTCCTAAAGGGACTAAAGCCAAGTCTGCACATGACATGGCACGTGAATATCATGTGCAACATCATTTGTCACCTTTCTATTCTGTACTGCCTGAAATGGTTGCACTGTGTCAGGATGAATCCGTAATTGGTTGTGACTTTTACGTGATGAAACGGATTAAAGGTATTATCCCGCGCGCCAAATTACCGCCGGAATTACAGTTTGGCGAAGCAGAAGTAAATAAGCTGTGTGTCAATGTCATTGATAAGCTGATTGAGTTACATCAAGTACCTTATCAGGGGACAGAGCTTGAAAAACTGGGGAAGGGCGACGGTTATTGTCGTCGTCAGGTAGAAGGTTGGGATAAACGTTATGAGAAGGCCCAGACCATCAATGTGCCATCATTTAAGTTTGTGCGTAAATGGTTGCTGGAAAATATACCGGCCGATACCAATACCTGCATCATTCATAACGACTGGCGTTTTGATAACGTGATTCTGGATCCACACAACCCCACTGAAGTAATTGGGGTACTGGATTGGGAAATGGCGACTTTGGGCGATCCACTGATGGATTTAGGTTCAGCATTGGCTTATTGGGTTGAAGATACTGACAATATGATTTTTAAATCAACCCGTCGCCAACCTACTCATCTAAAAGGCATGTTTACCCGTAAACAAGTAGTTGATTACTATTTAGAAAAAATGAATATACAACCTGAAAACTGGACCTTTTATGAAGTGTTCGGGATTTTCCGTTTGGCGGTCATCGCACAACAAATTTATTATCGTTATTATCATCAACAAACCAATAATCCGGCATTCAAGGATTTTTGGATCGTGATTCATGCTTTACATATTCGTGCCTTAAAACTTATTGGTAAACAAAAGCTCGAAGCGAATGACATTGCGCAAAAATATAAAGCAAAACTTCAGGAAATTTTAGGAAAAGGCAAATGACCACTATTTATCTGATTCGTCATGGACAAGCATCTTTTGGAGCGGAAAGTTATGACAAACTTTCTCCGAATGGCGAATTACAGGCAAAATTATTGGGTCAGTATTTTGATAAGATTTTAAAAGATGAGCCTTATGTTGTTGCAGGTTCAATGCAGCGCCATCAACAAACTGCCAGTCTTGCACTGGCTGAATGTTTTCCTGATACGAATGTCATGACTGACAATGCCTGGAATGAGTTTAATCATCAACAGGTTTTTGCCCAATATGAACCGCGTTTTAATGAACCACATTTATTAAAACAGGATGTCGAAAAGGAAGTTAATCCACGTGCATATTTGGCCAAAATTTTTGAGGGTGCCATTGAACGCTGGACTGGCGGTGACTATCACCATGAATATGATGAATCTTGGCCAGATTTTAAAAACCGGGTTGAAACAGCCCTGCAAAATTTATGTGATGAGCTGGCAAAAACCAAACCGCGTTATGCAGTGGTATTTACTTCAGGTGGGGTCATTACAGTGGTTGCGGGGAAATTGCTCGAGCTTAATGCGAATCGTACCTTTGCCTTAAACTGGGCAATCAGCAATACCAGCATCACCACCTTACGTTTAGTTGGGAACGAACCTCAATTATTAAGTTTGAATGAGCATCATTTTATTAAAGCTGAAGATCCACAATTACTGACCTGGATTTGATTAAAAAAATAGCAAAGGAATAAATCATGGCAAAAACAATTTTAATTACCGGGGCTAGCTCTGGTATTGGTGCAGGAATGGCACGTGAATTTGCACAAAAGGGTTATAACCTTGCCATTTGTGCACGTCGTTTAGAGCGTCTTGAAACTCTAAAACAAGAACTTGAAAGCAAATACGGCATTAAAGTAATTGCCAAGACTTTGGATGTAACTCATTACGATCAAGTATTTGAGGTGTTTAAAGCATTTAAGGCAGAATTTGGCACGATCGACCGTATTATTGTGAATGCTGGTGTCGGTGATGGACGTCGTATTGGTAAAGGTAATTTTGAAATTAACAAAGCCACAGTCGAAACCAACTTCATTTCAGCTTTGGCACAATGTGAAGCGGCTGTTGAAATTTTCCGTGCGCAAAACTCCGGTCATTTAGTCATGATTTCCTCGATGAGTGCAATACGCGGCATGCCAAAACATTTAACGGCTTATGGTGCGAGTAAAGCAGCTGTTGCGCATTTAGCCGAAGGTATACGCGCTGAACTCATGAATACACCTATTAAAGTGACAACCATTTTCCCGGGTTATATTCGTACCGAAATTAATGAGGGTGCAAAAAAGTTACCTTTTGAAGTAGATGAAAAAACCGGTTCTCATTTACTTGCTCAAGCAATTGAGAAAGAGCCGGTTAAGGCTTATGTTCCACAATGGCCATGGTTACCGATTGGTTTGGCCATGAAAGTGTTGCCGTTGAAGTTGGTCAATAAGTTGGGCTAAGACTTTAAATCATTCAATAAAAGCAGGCTTAGTAATGAGCCTGTTTTTAGATTTGTAATATGTTTTAATAGATTATAATTATAAAAATAATATACTTAAGAGAGGGTAATTGATTTTTAGCAGATCTGGAGAGAACGCTTAAAAGTAAAATTTTGTGCTCGGAATTGATGCAATTATCTATTATTTTTAGAAATCAGAATACCGAGCATAATGATGAAGGTGCTCACTCCACCTATGACAACACTCATGAGTCCCATTTCAGCAGTCAATACCTCATTCCAAAGATTATTATTGCTCCAAGGTACATAGATACCCTGTTTCCACAAAAAGCTAATCGTGCATAAAATAAGAAAGCTGATTAAGATGGAAATGAGGAGTGTAACTATAAGGTTTTTCCAAATTTTGCAGCCAACTATTAATGTAATCACCGTCAGACCAACGATTGCAATTATTGCAATTAAAAAAATATTATTCCAATAGTCCATATTGATTACTCTTGAACAAGTCAATAATAAAATTATAAGAGTTTCGTGTTTAAATTATAAAAATTACTTTAATATGAATTAGGGATGAAATGTAGATAAATTATTCCAAAAAATGCAGTGATTTAGATTTTATATAAACAAATTTTTATTAAATAACTGAAAATATGACTTTTTTAATCTCAGCAGACAAAACTGAATTACAAAAACAATTGCAAGAAGATATTTATTGAGCAAATTTTTAATTTACATGGAACTGTAACAGCTTTTTTAAAGTCCAATCAGCAAGTGCTCCTGCTCTAATCTGTTCATATTTTTGTAACACCACATATGCTATGCCACATTTTTCCAAAAAATCTTAAGAGGCTGATCTGTTTGTTCAGGATTATTTTTAAGCTGGTTTTGTATAGTTTTAGAAGAAGTAAGTTAGGTCAATGCTTTTAAAGCAGTAAAATCATATATTGGACATGTTATTAAATTGACTTCACATATTTATGCTTTTGAAAATTTCGACCATTGCGCTTATTCCTGCACTTATTGTTCAAGGTAATAAAGTTAAGAAAAATACCCTGCGCTTGCCTGAACCTGAAGGGGAAAGAGAAGGTATAACCGGAATTGGAAAACCACTTTCCATTTTAATTATTGGGGATTCCGCTGCCGCTGGGGTCGGTGTAAATAAACAGGAAGATGCGTTACTCGGTTCAGTCATTACTGAATTAAAAGATCAGTTTGAAATAACGTGGAAATTACAGGCAAAAACAGGTGACGCATCATCACAGGTGATTAAAACCGTACAAGCTTTGCAGGAACAACACTATGATGTGGTGCTGACTTCTGTAGGTGTGAATGATGTGACTAAACTCATGCCATCAGAGCTATGGATTAAGAAACAGCAGCATTTATATCGTATTATTGAAGAAAAATTTAGTCCCAACCTGATTATTGCTGCCGGTGTTCCGCCGATGAATATGTTTCCGGCTTTGCCGAACCCTTTGGCATGGTTATTTGGACAGTATGCTAAGAAAATGAATCAGCAGTTAGCCGAGTTGGTGAAAAAGCGAAATACGATGGAATGGATTGAATACGATATACAGAAATATCAGGCACTGAATTTAGAAATGGCGGAAGATGGCTTTCATCCGAGTAAAGAAGTTTATCAACTTTGGGCGAAAGAAGTAGCTGATAAAATCCGTCAAAAATTTTAATATAAATTATTTTTTGGATTATGTAGCCTATGTCTGAATCAGATTTAATTATTGAAACTCATCCATTAGAACCTTTTCTCCCAAAGAATGCCAAGTTACTGATGATGGGCAGTTTTCCACCGCCTAAAGCTCGCTGGAAAATGGAGTTCTATTATCCAAATTACCAAAATGACATGTGGAAAATTTTTGGTTTGGCATTCTTTGGTAATAAAGAACACTTTTTAGATATCGCCAATAAAAGTTTCAAGGAACAGCAGATTCGTGATTTTTTAATGGAAAAAGGCATCGCAATTTTTGATACAGCGTATCAAATTGTTCGTTTAAAAGGCAATGCTTCAGATAAATTTCTGCACATTGCACAAGCAACTGATTTAGCCAAACTTCTACAGCAGATTCCTGAGTGTTATAACATTATGACTACAGGTGATAAAGCAACAGATACCCTGATGCTTTCCATGCCTGAAAGTACAGAAAAACCGAAAATTGGCCAGCCGTCTAAAGCATATTTTGCTGAACGCAACCTGACTTTATACCGGATGCCATCTTCATCCCGTGCTTATCCACTTGCTGTGGAGAAAAAAGCAGAAGTATATAGTCAGTTATTTAATGAAATAGGCTTACTATAAGTAAGTTATAGTAAGTGTACTTTAAGAGAAGGGCATCATTTTTGGATATTGGACCCATCTAAAAGCATGCACGCTAAAATCCTGTATCTGAGTAAAATCAGACCAGATGAGTTGACTGTCTTTAGTCCATTTCAGACTTTGAATACACTGTGAAATTTGAGCAAACTCTTCATGATTGGCTGGGCGTAGTTCCCTAATTTCGACATAGAGGCGTACATTTTTTAGCGATCTGACTGGTCATTCATGCCAAAATCGAGCTTCAAAAATTAAATGAAGATGTTTAAATCGGGGTCAATACCTATCCATCATATTCAACATAGTCCCATAAATTTAAACGGGCTTTAATTTCTTTACGAATATTCGGCAACATCGGCAACAGGGTTCCGTCAATCCAAAGACTTAAAGCTTGTGCAGAAATCACCTGTTGATTGGCATCGATGATTTTTGCACCTTTAACCAAAAGTAATGTTTCTTCATTGGCTGTAGTTTCAATGCCCTTAAATAAAACCTGTAATTCAGTACCACTATCCTGAATCATCCATTCCAATTCCAGTTGAATATTTTCACTGGATTTTAAAACTGCCTGACCTTCTAAAATTTCAGAGTCAGATAAGCAATTGTAATCCACACGGACTTTGGCTAAAAACCATTGTTGTTGTCCAAGCTCATTCAGTGTTTTGTGGGGTGTTAAAATATCACTTAAATTAAATTGACGACTTAAATCAAAAAATTGCATTGCAGAAGATCACGATCAGGAGATAAATGAGTTAAAAACTCGAAAAATGCAATATTAAAACAAATCTTCAATTGAGTAAAAGCATTGTATTGATTGATCTAAAATATGTATAAATAGCATTCAATCTCTTATAAGTCATCGCAAAATGCTCATTAAGGAAATCCCCAGCCTCATAGACTTAAAAAATCCAAAAGATGCAGAGCAATGGGCCAATCAAGTAAACATTAAAAGACCGTGGCGGTACGATTTTTTTAATTATTACGCAGCACTAATCCAACAATTAAATGCTGTAGACATTTTAGAACTGGGTTCAGGACCGGGATATCTGGCTAAACACTTACTGGAACGCTGTCCCAAAATTCACTACAGTGCCTTTGATTTTTCAGCAGCCATGCATCAGCTATCAAAAAGTAAGTTAATTAGCAGTGAGTGGGACAGGGCGGATTATATCCTTGGGGATTTTAAACAGCCGGATTGGGCAGATCAATTAAAACAATATGATGTGGTGATCATCCATCAGGCGCTGCATGAATTACGCCATA